>JAPUKU010000044.1 GCA_027295505.1 Acidobacteriota bacterium | reverse complement strand
GAGAGGAGGGCTCGGCTCTAGTACTCCTCGGCCCGCAGGTGCACGTAGTCGTCATCCACGCTGGAGCAGGGACACATCTCCAGCCGATATCGGATCTCTGCCCGTAGGAGCTCCAGGGCACTAGCTCCACTCAAGCCTCGGGCGCTGACCTCGGGCTCCGAGCAGGTCGCAACGTACTCGCCGTCACCGGTAGCCTCGATTCGTGCGTCGAAATCCATGGGCGGATCTTACTCACGATCCCCTCGTGTTCGCCAGGACTCTCTGGCTTTACCGCCCCGATCCGTTTCTGACCGCCTGTGCGCCCTGTGGCCGCCCTTTCTCCCGGCACGCGCGAAGGTGTACCCCGAACATACGCCCGTCTGCGAGGCGCTGAGAGCGTCATTCCGTACTCTTTCGCATGGCAGGGGCAGGCAGTAGGCTGGCAAAGCCGCATTCCGCGGTCCCCCAGCTCGGAGGCAGACGTGAAGACCCTACGCCTCGCCGTACCGCTCGTGCTCGCCGGGTTGATACCTTTGTCGCCGGGCAAGCCCTAGGTTCGTGAATCACGTCAACTGGGGCCGCCTGTTTGTCGGAGGCCTGGTGGCGGCTGCGGTCATCTTGGCGATCGAGTTCACCTTTCACTGGTGGCTGCGCGGCGCAGACTGGTGGTTCTTCAGAGCGCTGGCCGACCCAGTTCAAGAGGCCAGGGCAATCCTTCTTTACGTCGGCCGCTACACGCTCGTCGGACTCACGGCCGTTTGGCTCTACGTCGCTCTTCGCCCACGATTTGGCCCAGGCCCGAAAACGGCAGTCCGATCGGGCATAGTGTATTGGGTGATTGGCTATGCGTTGCCGGTGTGGGGGCTCTACTACCTGATAGTGCCCGACTACCGCGCGGAATTCCTGCGGCTGCCGGCGCTCGTAGCGCTGCTCGAGGTGGTGTTGGGCACGCTGATCGGAGCGTCTGTCTACAAGAGACTAGCCGGGTGAGATGGACCAGGCGACAGCGGATTGCCTGTGACTCCTCGCTAAACTTCTCGTCGCAGGTCCATCGGACTTGGCAGGCGGTTCCGGGTCCCCGTTACCGGGCGAGCTCCGGTTCGTCCCCCCGAAGGTGCTCCGCCCGCAGCCGAATCTTCGGAAGGGGGATGACCTCCTTCCACCGGTCTCCGGGCGTGTCTGGATGCTCATCCATAAGCTTCCGGCAGACCCGGGCGTGGGAGAGGAGCGGTCCCACATCTACGCCCAGGTAGGCGGGGCGAAATTCCCGGAGGAACCGCTCCGCCTTCGCGAGCTGTGCGTGAATCCCATGGGGATTCCCCCGCTGGACGTGGACGAAGGCGCTGGCGTAAAGGATCAGGCCGTGGTAGAAGTCGCTCCCCGTCTCGCGCCAGGGCCCCTCCAGCACCTCGTGACTCTCCCAGAATGCTTCCTGATTGAAGAGCTCCACGAAAGCTTCGAGGGCGGTGGGAAAGGGGGTGGGATGGGCACTCATGGTGGGCCCAAAACAAGCGGTTCAGGGTGCCCATCACCCGCGCTGAACTCAGGAAAGCCGATCTGGGGATCGGTGTTTGCCAGGTCTCTCCTCCTTCCCGCTGCCTAAAGCGGCAGCGAAATCCAGGCCGATTTTAGACCCGCCTGCCGGGTCGCCCTCGGCGACGCTCCTGATCTCGTCCTCGCGGAGCAGTAGTTCAACCCCTGCCAGCGACCGGGGCACCCTGGAGAGGCTGCCGCCTGGCCTGCGGGAAGGCGCGTACGCTCGAGCGAGTTTCTCTTGCAATTTGCGACGCACGCGTTCAAGAAGCTGCACGTCCCAGAAACTCCTTTATCCAGCCCGGAGCCAGGCTGCCTCCGGAGAAACCTGTCGCTCGGGCAGTTCCTGACCGTCGGGCGCTGCCGGCCCGTTCGGGCATGGCGCCTGCTCGGAGGGATGGATGAATTGGGACGTAACAAGTGGGGTGGACGCCGATCGTCGGCGACTCCGCGTCGATTGCATCTGTTGGAGGTCTGGAAATGAAGTGCCACGCTCACGTTGTCGCCTGCGGATTCCTCTTGGTCGCCGTGATCACATCCGCCGCATGCGTAGACTCGATCGGCGGGCCGGCCGGTGGGCCGGCCGAGCCGCTCTTCGACGAGTTTACGCCGACGTGGACGACGGCCTCGTGGACGGGCGGGGCCATCGGGTCTCCCAACGATCGCAGAGATGAGGAAGCGACGCAGTGGAAGGGCAGCATCTGTCCGGCGAGCTCCGTGATCCTGAGCAATCACACGGAGGGGTCGGTCCTTCAGATCATCAACAACTGTACGATTACCGTCACCTACGCGTTGTGTGTGACAGCAGGGTCGCTTCCCCAGCCTCAGTTCGGGCTGAACTTGTGTGCTCCAGACCCCTTCGACACCCCTCTCAGCAGGCTGACCTTCAAGACCATCAATCCGGGTCCGCTTGGAGACTTCATCAATTCGACACAGAACTTGTCGATCCAGCTGTTCTTCTGCAGCGATGAGATGCAGCTAACGGCGCCGCCGGTGCGCTGCTTTGGATAGCCGTTCAGCCCGCCACGATCCGTTTCTGACGGCCTGTGCGCCCCGTAGCCGCCGTTCAACCCGGCACGAACCAAAAGGAGAGGACGCTGAACATGGGATCGCGCGTCTGCGAGGCGGAGGAGGATCTCGTCCTCGTAGAGGCCAGTCTCTCCGTACGCCATCGAAGGTACAACCTGGCCTCAGCATTGATTAGATAGGTAGGATGAGGCGGGCCTGTTTCGCCTGCTCTTGAGGTCAGATCGTGGCTGCAGCAGTGCGAGGATTCGTTCCTAGCTGGCCCTCTCGCCGGACAGACCACGTGATAATCAGGGAGTAGGCTAGGATAGCATATGGCCGGCAAGGCAGCGAAGACGCAGAGGCTGGGCCCCCATGACTGGCTCGCCGGGGCACTCGAGACGTTAGGCCGGGAGGGCGTCGTTGGCGTCAACGTCGAGAAACTCGCTCGCTCCATAGGTGTGACAAAGGGCAGCTTCTACCATCATTTCAAGAATGCACAGGAGTTTATCAACCTGCTGCTCGAGTACTGGGAGACGGAGCTGACGGACAAGATCGACGCACATCTCTCGCATCTGCACGGCAAGCCGGCCGTACAACTTCTCGCCCTCCTCGAATTCATCGCCGAGAACGAGACCAACCGGTACGATGCGTTGATGCGTGCCTGGGCGCTGCACGACGAACGGGTGGCAACGGTCGTAAGGCGGGTCGACCAGAAGCGCCTGGCGTACGTCGACGATCTCTTTCGGAAGATGGGTTTCCCAGCCGAGCAGGCGGAAATCCGCGGCCGTATGTCGTACTACTACGTGGTCGGGGAGCACACGGCTTTG
>JAPUKU010000043.1 GCA_027295505.1 Acidobacteriota bacterium | reverse complement strand
GATTCTCACACTTGAACCAATCCGCGTATACTCCGGCACCGATTCCGATTCCTGAGCAAAAGAGGTGCTGTGCTGGTCCAGCGAATCCTGTGATTTGAACTCCCACCCCTAGGTCATTCCACAGCAAGCGCTTATCCTACCTCCGGACTGATTATCCTCACCTTCCTTCCGGAGGCTCCCGATGCCGGCAATGGCCCAGCATTTCAACATTCCCCTACCGAAGGGCTGCCCGCGCGTGGTCAGAGCGCAATCTGGAGGCCGAGGCGCAAGCGCAACTCGCCGAGATCGATCTCCGGCCAGTACACCTGCTCTATGCCCGTCAGGATCGGAAATCGTGACCGCGGTTTGAACACCGCATCGACTTTGAGCAGAACTCCAAGATCGATCCTGTTCTCGACCACCTCTTGACCCTGCTCGTTCAGCAACAGGCCGGACCCGGCCTCCCAGTCTGCGAGCTTGACTCCGGCGCCGACGCGCCAGCCCAACCAATCCATTTCCGCGAACTCGAAATCCCACATCGCGGTGATACCGCCCACCTCCTTGCTCCGTTCGTTTCCCGACACCCCCTTAAACTCGGTTCGTACCATCGATTCGAAGGCTGCGATGTCCAGGCCGAGACCGAGACGGCTCCTAGTTTTCCCAATTCTGCGAAAGACCGAGATCTGCCAAAAAGGTGCACGGGAGAGCTGGCGCTCTTCTCCCACCAGAACTCCGGGAATCGACACACCGGCCTGCGTGTCCAGCTGCCAATTCGACGCGCCCTTGTTGCGTGAGCCACCTGTGATCACCAGCAGGGAGAGGTCGTCGCTGTCCGGGCCGTCGCGTTCGGTGGCTCGCACGGCAAGACGGAGGGCGGTGTCGGGACTCACCGGCACGTCGAACGCCGCCTCGAGGAAACCGACAAGCCCGGTCCGGCCATCGTCAGTGAGCGTCCCGCCGAGACCCATACGCAAGAAGGACTGCAGCGGACCGAGATCGACGCCAACGGCGACCACACCCAGCAGATCCAGAAGCTTCAGGTCGTGCTGGCTCAGGTCATACTCGGTGAAGAGCAGGCCGACTTCGGCGCCGGCCCGGAGAAGCAGCGAATCCTCGTCCAGCAACGATCGCTCGGCTCCCACGCGAAAGCCTATGGAGGAGTCCAGATTGGCCCGGTTGAAATCCGCGTCGTCGCAGGCCTTGGTGCGGCAGTCGACCTTATGCCCTCGCAGACCGTCGGTGTCCCAGTCGAACTGTTGCACACCGGCATAGACCCGCCAGGGCCTGACTTCGTCCTCCGCGCCGACCGAGCCCCAGGCCAACAACGCACAGGTGGCGGAGAGCAGGATCCGGCCACTCCCCCGTCGCGTCCGTGTGTCGGGATGCATCGGTTGTAGGCTACGGGAAGCAGGTCAGTCTAGCAGACCCTGGGCCAGTTTCGGGCGTTCGGGGAGTGTGACCCGGAAGAAACGCGCTATAATTCGTTGGCAGCTATTTTCCGGATTTTTCAAGAATGCGTCTCACCTGAGCCTCGGAGGCCAGGGAGACAGTGCTCCAATATTTCGTAAATGGTGGGAGGAACGAGGTCATGACCGAGGAAAGATTGACTCATCTCGAGTTCGTGCTCCGCGCTATCGAGAAGCTCCACACCGAGAAGTCGCTGGGGATCCACTCGGTTTACAGCGGCTTCAACAACGGCTTCCGGGAGTATTTCGAAGAGGATCCGGTGCCGATTACCATAGCCCTCGCCAAAGAGACGAAGATTGTCACCCGGCCGGTTCGCGGCGGTGTCATGATTTACAGGCCGGGTGAGGCACCCGCCGCCCACAGCAATCCTCTCGCCAAGATGGGTCTCAAGCCTCCCGCATCGAAGAGCATGGGGTGAGCGTACCGGGTGTGCTGGTCCAGCGAATCCTGTGATTTGAACTCCCACACCTAGGTCATTCTCCAGCAAACATCTATTCTACTTCCGGACAAGTCGCTCCCGCGTTCCTTCTAGAGGTTCCTCTCTGGATCGAATCCTCGCTCCTCCACACTGCTTACTTTCGCTGGCCTAGCACACCCACTGGCCATCACTTGACCTCCCATTGTCCCGAGAATAGACCGCGGGGGGGAAGAGCTGTCCACGCGAGGCGGGGCATGATATGAAACGGGAGCACCAGCGATCCAGCCCGCGCGCCATCCGACACCGCCGGCGGTCGCGTTCGCCGCACATGACCATGCGAGATCAGGACTGCGTGCGCTTCCTGCAATGGGCTCTGCCACGGCTGCGACTGCGCTGGGCGGGATTTCGCCGCGTGCGGCGGCAGCTCTGTAAGCGCATCGGCAGACGCCTGCGCGATATGAAGCTCACCGACACCAACGCTTATGCGGCCTTCCTCGAAGCGCATCCGGGCGAGTGGAGCCACCTCGACGGGCTCTGTCGGGTGACGATTTCGCGGTTCTACCGCGACCGCGCTGTCTTCGATCACCTGCGCCGCGCCGTGCTCCCCAAGCTAGCGCGTCCCGACCCGTCTGGCGCGATCCGCCGGGTGCGCTGCTGGAGCGCTGGCTGTGCCTCGGGCGAGGAACCCTACACGCTCGCGGCGGTGTGGGAGTGCGCCTTGCGAGGGCGTTTTCCGCTCACCGTGCTGCGGATCATCGCGACCGATGCCGATGCCCGGATGCTCGCGCGCGCCCGCGTCGGCATCTTCGCGGCCGGGAGCCTGAGAGATCTTCCCGCCGCGTGGATAGTGCACTCCTTCGATCACAGTGGCAACCGCTACGTGGTGCGGCCGCCGCTGCGCCGGCTGATCACCTTTCGGCGCCAGGATCTGCGCCGCGCCCGGCCCGCGGGGCCGCTCGACCTCGTGCTGTGCCGCAACCTCGCTTTCACCTACTTCGACGACGGCCTGCAGCGCGAGGTACTGGCGCACATCACGCGACGGGTGCGACCTGGCGGCGCCCTGGTGATCGGCTCCCATGAAAGGCTCCCCGCCGGTGCTGCCGGCTTTGTTTCCTGGGAGCCCCATCTCGGCATCTATCGGAGGACAGGGGCCGGGTAGAGCCCGCGTTCGAGGATCTCTTCGAGGATTAATTCCCTCCAGCACTGTGCTGGTCCAGCGAATCCTGTGATCTGAATTCCCACCCCTAGGTCATTCCACAGCAAGCAATTATCCTTCCTCCGGCACCGGAGGCGATTTTGCCTGTGCCGGTAATGCAACTATCTCCATCTTCGATAGGTGCGGGAGTCTCATAAGGTATGGTAATAATACCGGGGGCGGGCCAAAAGAACGTGAGCCCCAGACCAACCCAGCCAAGTTTTTCACCTACCTTGCGGAGCAGCGCAGACAGAAGGGGATTGCCTAAGCCGTCTCTCCCCCAACCCCCCACGTTCTCTCCCAAAAGCACCCAATCTGTCTCCTGTAACCACCCGGGCACCCCTAAGCAGCGCGCAGGCAGCGAGGGTCCGGCCGGCTGCCGGTGCCGCGGGCCCTTCGTCGTTGGCGGGATCCGGCATGGTAAAGTTCGTGTTAGGCAGAGGATAATAACAGATTGACGCACAGCTTCACCACACGCGGGTTCCTGCTGCTGCCTCTGGTGCTGCTCTGCATCACACATGTTCATTCCGCGACCCAGCCACCCGTCGTGGAAGCCCCCGGGGTGCCGCGCGCAGGAAAGAAGATCGCGCTCGAGCCCCTGGAGATCACCTGGCCGGAGGGCGCGCTGGGCCGCCAGGTCAGGAGCGACTTCCGCAGGCTCTTCACACGCCCCTTCCAGCTGCGAGGACGTGAGTGGTTTCTCCCCGCAGAGCTCGCCGCCGGTGCGGTCGCGGCGTACGCGGTGCGAGACGAGGTGCGCGAGGAGATTCAGGAGGATCAGTCCGGGAGCCGCTCGGATTTCCTGCAGGATGTCCGCATTCTCGGCAAGGGCGGTTTCGTTCCGGCGCTGGCCGTCGGGCTGGCGATCATCGGCTCGGCGCGCGACTCGCCGCGAGAAAAGCAGACCGCGCTGCTGCTGATCGAGTCGTTTGCGGGCAGCGCCGTCTACGCCGCCATCGGCTCTACCGTGCTCGCCGCCGAGCGCCCGCAGGACGGTGATTCCGTGACCTTTATGGATACGGACGGCCACGGGGTGTCGCTCGATACAGCCCTGGCGGCCTCGCTTATCGCCCCGCTCGAGCGGGCCTACTTCCGGCCCCGTCCCGGGGAGTCAGGGGTCCGCAAGTTCTGGAGGCGCAGCGGCCGCGGCCTGCTCTACTTCCTGCCGGGCCTGGTGGCCCTCCAGCGACTCGATCAGGACAAGCACTGGCTGCCCGACGTCTATCTTGGATATGTTACCGGCCTGCTCGTGGGCCGCACCCTGGTGGCGGGGTACGAGAAGGGGCGGGTCGAGGTAGAGGTCTCAGCTGCCGGAATCCGGATGAGGTTCTGACAGAAAGCTGATGTTGTCGCGCAGGATGCGCCAGCCCTCCGGCCGCAGCTCGACGAAAAGCGTCACGTTCATCTCTCGCTCGACCTGCTGCTGGCGAAGCCGGAATCGGTAAACCAGATCGAACGTCACCACGGC
>JAPUKU010000042.1 GCA_027295505.1 Acidobacteriota bacterium | reverse complement strand
AGTCGTTCGCGCGCTCCGTCCTGTGGGGATTCGAGCAAGTGGCGGAGGGTGGAGGCCGCGTGCTTGTTGATGCCACCGATTTCGCGATCCGTGACGTGCATGGCGCAATCGGCGAGCTCGAGCGCACGGGCCAGGGTGACTACGAGCTGGATGGCTCACGCAGCGTGGTTTATCTGCCGGGGACGAAGGCGTTTCCGAAGAACACCGAGATCGAGGTGTCGCTCACCCTCACGGGAGGGGGACGGGGAGCCTGGGCTCGACAGGTGGTGCCGGACCCGCAGGCGATCACCGTGCGGCAGCGCCATTCCTTCGTGGCGTTACCGGGGGATGGATACGAACCACGCGCCAGCGATCCCCGGGGCGGCTACTTCGGCATCGAGTACGCCGACTACGCGGCGCCCATCCGCGAATCGATCCACAAGCGCTTCATCGCCCGTCACCGTCTGGAGAAAAAAGATCCAGAAGCCGAGATCAGCGAGGCCGTGGAGCCGATCGTCTATTACCTCGATCGGGGAGTGCCGGAGCCGATGCGCTCGGCGTTACTCGACGGTGCACGGTGGTGGAACACAGCGTTCGAGGCGGCGGGGTACAGGGACGCTTTTCGCGTCGAGCTTCTGCCCGAAGGGGCGGATCCGATGGATGTGCGTTACAACGTGATCCAGTGGGTGCACCGGGCCACCCGCGGTTGGAGCTATGGCGCTGCCATCATCGATCCCCGCACCGGGGAGATTCTCAAGGGGCACGTGTTGCTGGGCTCGTTGCGTGTCCGGCAGGATTTCCTCCTGGCGGAAGGACTCCTGTCGCCGTACCGGGATGGCGATGAGGCTCCGCCCGAGCCGGAGGCGCTGGCGCTGGCGCGCCTGCGCCAGCTCTCGGCGCATGAGGTGGGCCACACGCTTGGCCTGACCCATAACTATATCGCCAGCACACAGGGCCGGGCCTCCGTTATGGATTACCCCCACCCCCTCGCAAAGCTGAACGAAGATGGATCGATCGACCTCAGCGACGCCTACGATGTGGGAGTGGGCGCGTGGGATAAGGTCACCATCGATTATGGGTATCAGGATTTTCCCGAGGGAACCGATGAGTCCGTGGAGCTCGATCTCATCCTGAGCCAGGCGAGAGGCCGGGGAATCACCTTCATTACCGATCAGGATGCCATCCCGGCCGGAGGCGCCCACCCTCGAGCGCACCTGTGGGATAACGCCCGCGATGCCGCCGCGGAGCTGGAACGCATGATGAAGGTGCGGCGCGCGGCCCTCGATCGTTTTGGTCAGAACGCCATTCGGCGCGGCATGCCGATGGCCACGATGGAGGAGGCCCTGGTGCCCCTCTATCTCTACCATCGTTATCAGCTTGCCGCCTGCGCGAAAATCCTTGGAGGGCAGGATTACACGTACGCGCTGCGCGGTGATGAACAGGAGCCGCTGCGCCCGGTCCCCGCGGCGGATCAGAAACGGGCTCTGGCCGTGCTGATCGCCACGCTCGACCCGGCTGAGCTGACGCTGCCTGAGGCGGTACTGGAAAAGCTGCCACCACGCCCCTTCACGTTCCGTCCGCACCGGGAGCTGTTCGAACGCTACACGGGCGTCGTCTTCGATGCTGTTTCACCGGCCGCCGTGGCCGCGCGCCTGAGTGCCTCCCTGATCCTCCAGCCCGAGCGCGCGGCACGCCTGATCGAGCAGCATGCCATCAAGCCGGATCTGCCGGGGCTCGGAGGGGTGATCGACGAGCTCCTCCTGGCCGCATTCGGCGATGCGCCGGCGAACGGTTACGAAGCCGAGGTGGGGCGCACCGTCGAGCGCGTGGTCGTGGAGGAGCTCATGGCGCTGGCGGTCGATGCACCCATGCCGCAGGCTCGTGCCATCGCTTCCCTGAAGCTTGCCCGGTTGCGGGAGCGCCTCGAGAGAGAGAAGGGGGGCGGGGATGAGTCCGGTGAGGCCCACGATTTCCTGCTCGCCGCCGACATCCGGCGCTTCCTGGAGCGTGACTACGACCCGATGAGGCGAGTGCCGCCGGTCGATCCACCGCCCGGCAGCCCGATCGGTGAGCCTTGATTCCTTCCCTTTTTAGGATTTCCGTCGGCAGAGATTTATCCCGGAGAGGCTGGAGTTATGGCGCTAAAAATCTGGGAAATCAGATATTAATTTTAAAAATGGCAGAGACTCTGCTCCCTAATTTCTCATTGTTGAATTGTCATTGTCTCAAGCTCATATTTAATAAAGATGAGAGTCCATGCGGCGTTGACCTGCCTTTTCCTTGGTGAGCCTGAGCTAGGAGAGGAACTTCTGCTGCGCCTGGGTGACCGGGGCGTCAGGGTGATCAACGTGGCCTCCGGGACGGTGGCCCTGGACCTGGTTTACCAGTTCAACCCCGCCGTCATCGTGCTCGGCGGCGGAATGCGGGATGTTTCGACCTGCGAGGTATACCGCCACCTCAAGCTGAACCTGCAGCGAAGCATTCCGGTGATCCTGCTGTACGAACCGATGCTACCGATCGATCAACCGACCATCGCTTCGCCGGGTGACGAGATGCTCACCAAGCCGATAGAGCCGGAAGTGCTGAGCCGGAAGATTTTTGAAACCCTTACTACCGCCGTGTCACGCAACGACCGGATCTGGATCGGCATGGGGGTGGACTGTCTCCACGACGAGACAGTGGTCGAGGGGTTCGCGCGCAACATCAGCGGGGGGGGGATTTTCGTTGAAACGAACCACCTGCCCCCGGTGGGCAGCCATCTCACCCTGTCGCTTCATCCGTCGGAGACGGCCGATCCTCTTCAGAGGCAGGGCCGCGTCATCCATCATCGGGAGCTCGACAGCGATTTTCGATTTGGCATGGGCGTTCAGTTCACGGAAGTGATGGAAGAAAATCGCCAGATCATCTCGCTGTTTCTGTCCGACAAGCTCCTGCCCTCCACCATCTGGACCCGCCAGAGCTGACGGGCTCCTCCATCCCTTCCGGATCTTCAGCCCTTCACCGAGCCACTCAGTTCCCTGACGGCGCGATAGGCTTCGTTGATCGCCGCATCGGAATGCGGGCTGGCGGCTGCGTCCGCGTTGGCAATGGCGATCCTTCCGTGAGGTTGGCGGGCGATGACGCAGGGCCGATCGGCCGGCGTATCGAGGGCCCATTCGACAGGTTCGTAGAGGGTGTTGTAAGTGGTCGCATACCCATGCGGCCAGCGGTTCACGGTGATCGCCTCGATGTCCCGGGCCGGATCAAACCCTCCGCCCGAGAGCGTACGGCCGAGCTGGTCCCGGATCTTACGCTCGAACATCTCGAACGTCGTCGAGAGCAGTTCCGTCCTTCCGACACGGTGCTGCTCCCTCTTCGGCAGGCCGGGGGCGCAGGGAGTCCGGTAGAGTTGCACGATGTTCGGTTCCTCGGGGGAGAGTGATCGCCGGTACTCTCCGAGGCTCCTTGCGTTCGCCAGACTCAGGCTGCCATGGTAGCTTCCCGGCGCCGTGACGCTTCGCACTCCGAGCTTCTGGAACGATGTCCAGTTCCGGATCAGCACGTTGGTGTACACGATGGGTGTCTTGATCGCATAGGCGAGAGCTTTCTTCTGCCGCTCCGGGAGCTCGGGACACAGAGCTGGGATCATGCTGTTCCAACAGGCCAGCACGCACGATCTGGCGCGCACGATTTCCGCCTTGCCCGCCCGGACGTAAGTGATCTCGACCTCCCGGCCGGCTTCCGGCTTCCCCGTGTGCCGGGCGCGTACGGCCGTGCTGTTGAGCCGGATCCGCGCTGCTGATCTGGCGCTGTCCAGGCGGCTGTAGTCGGCGCGGGCCGTGACCACATCCTCCATGGAGCTTCCAGGTATCGCTTCCGGGATCAGGGCGCGCACGAGCAGGCGGGCGAGCGTGGCGTTGCCGTCCGGCAGGTAAATCGTTGGATCGCCCTCCTCGGCCCGGGCCCTGTTCTCGCGCCCGTGCTGTCCTCCCGGCTCGTCGATCAGGTTCTCACGGGGTGTCGGCTCGAGGTCCATCCCCTGAAATCCAGGAAACCCCATTTCCCAGCAGAACAGCGCTGGAATGGCGTCATTCCCCACGCAGAACAAGCCGTGAAGCCCGCGCTGGAAAAGTGGCAGCGCGTCCGGGTGAACTCCCGCCGGGCCCAGCAGAAAGTCGCGATAGCTCATGCGGGAGAGTCGGGCCTTCTTCTGCTGTGATGACAGACCGGGCATGTAATCCGGGTTGGCCTCGTCATTGTAGAGCCGGGCGATGTCCTCTCGAGCCTTCCTCGAAAGGGGTGTGCGGGCAAGAAACTCGGGCCAGGGATCCTCTCCGTAGCCCGCCACCAGGCGATCCTCGCCGAACGTTTCCTTGTCGAAGAATAAGCCGCGACTCAGCTTCAGTGTTTCATACGGATCCTTGTCTCTGGAGACCGCATAGTACCGGGCCGTGTCGAAACCGATATCCCGCAGGAGCTCCTTTGCTACGTGGCTGTACTGCGAAGGTGCCTCGACGTTCAGCGTTCCACCGTTCATCAGCAACAGGCGCCCCCGGTAGCGGAATTCGTTTCGTTTTGCGTGGCCTCCGAAATCATCATGGTTGTCCAGGAGCAGGATGCGGGCTTTGGGGCCCGCCTGTTTGCGGAAGAAGTGGGCGGCCGAGAGGCCGCTGATCCCTCCTCCCACCACCACGAGGTCATACGACTCGCCGGTGTCTGCCCCGGGTCCCAGGTCTTCCCATACCCCCCCGTCGCGGAGCCGATGGGCAGTTTCAAACGATCCCGGGTGGCTGCCGCGAAGCCCCGTCAGCGCGGGGGGGTAGTACGCCGGATCGGATTGAGGTGAGGCGCCGGGCAGGGCCAGGATCTGTCCGGGGGCGAGAATAGACCCCGTCAGGGCGAGGCTGACGCCGTTGAGGAAATCGCGGCGCGTGATGCGCCGCTCCATGCCGAGATCCCGATCGCACGGCCTGGCCATATTTCGAAACCCTTGATTCTCAAAAGCCGCTTCGGTGCTCGACCCGCTCGAACGAGCCGGCTGAAGTCCCGATGGTCACGGCGTGGTGGAAGATGGATCCGGTAGATACTTCTTGCGGATCTTTACCAGCACAGTGTAGTTCGGGTCCACCAGCTGGCTGATGTTCGACTCCATGGCAACGCTGAGCAGTTCGTAGGCGTCGAGCGCTGAGAGGCCGTAATCCGCTTCCAGCCATGCGATTAGCTCGCGGCTGGCGATGCGCATGGCATCTTCCAGAGGGCGGTAGCTGCCGACGGCCATCAGGTAGGTGTCGTCCTCCAGGCGCGGAGTGGAGATGCGCCAGCCCTTTAAGACGTCGACCTGGAGGGTCACGTTCATGGCCACCTCCGCTGCGGTGCCGGCGATCTCGCCTTCACCCTGCGCGGCGTGGCCATCGCCGAGATAAAGGAGCGCTCCGGGCACGTTGACCGGAAAGTAAACGGTCGACCCCACGCGAACCTCGGGCGTGTCCATGTTGCCGCCGAAGAACTCCGGCACGATAGTGCTCCGCGCCTCAGCCATTGCAGGCGCCACCGCCAGGCAGCCCAGAAACGGACGGAGCGACAGCTTGATCTTGAAGTCGCTGTCGCCGGCTGCGAACTCCACGGTGCGGGCACGCCGATCAATGCGGTAGAACCATGTGCGTTCCGGGATGGGCTCATCGAGCATAGGCGTGTAGGGAGTCTGGGTCAGTGCGCCGAAGCCTGGCCCCGCGATCCCGACCGCAAAATCCTTGGCGGGTTCGATTTTGATCAGGCGCACGGCCAGAGTGTCACCTGGCTCGGCGCCTTCAATAAAGAAGGGACCGGTGTTCGGATTTGGACGGAAGTCGGCCGGGAGGGTGTCACCGGGTTGCTGCAGATGATCTCCAAGGGCATTCTCTGTCCAGGTCTCGAGCACGTCGCCCGGTTTGAGCCGCAACACCGGCGCGGTCGTGGCAAACGTGTACTTGAGTTCATCCGGCTTCGGGATGTAGCGGTGGGTTTCTGCCGCCAGCGGGGAGTTCTGGGCAACAGCCACAAGGGCCAGAATCACCAGGAGGGGGCGACAGCTCACGTCTAGGTCTTCAGGATTTCGGCGATAAGGAACAGATCGGTGAGCAGCGCGCGGACGTGGATCGAGGCGTTCAAGTTGTCGATGAGCTGGGAACTGATGGAAGGTTGCGCGAGAACGAGCTGGATGGCCGCTTGGGCGTCCCGGGCGTCACGCTCCAGCACTGAGGTAAACGCAGGAGGGCGATCGGCTGAATAGTCGTTCTCCTCCAGCAGGAGTCGGGAGCAGAGATCGGCCAGGCCAGTCAGAGCGGTGTCGCAGCGCCCCAGATAGTCCCGCAGCTGAGCGCCGGAGCGCGCCTCGCGATCGCCCGGAAGGCCCTGGGCCGCATAGCCGAGCATGAACTCGTAAGCTTCCTCGATCAGCTCGATCCGCTTCTTGAGATCCTCCCGGGGCACATCGACGCCGATGGTGTTCGTCTTCGCCTCCGTTGATTTCACGTGAGTTCCGTCTTATGTGGATTCTTGCTTGAGCCGGGCCGGTTGCTGGGCCTGCTGGGCGGCTGCCGGAGCCTCTTCCGGAATCTCCCAGCGCTCGGGATCGTGGTTCTCGATGTAATCCTGGCGGGTGATCCAGCCCGCGATCATCGAGATCGTCAACCAGCGCTTCTCCGGCAGGATGGCGAAGTAGATGTGGGCAATGATCATCGTCACCAAGGCCACCGAAGACAGGCCGTGCAGGACATAGACCCAGCCCCAGGTCGATTCGGAAAAAAGGTATGCGTTGCGGGTCCAGATCGGGGTACCAATCCGCACCATCATCAAAATCCCGGTGCAGATGACGGCGAAAGTGGCCACCAGCACCAGATGGTGGAAGAACTTGTTCTCCATGGGGTACTTCCCCGGTTTCGGAGGCGGAGGGCCCGGCCGGCCGAGGTACTGCTTCACCTCCAGCCACCACTCGCTCAGATCCCGGCGGCTGATCCAGATGTCCCGCAGGTTCAGCCAGAACGACGCATGGATGATGTGAAAGATAATCGTGCCGATGAGCACCAGTCCCGCTACCCAGTGGATCGTGAGCCAGGAGAATTTGACTCCCAGAACTGGCAGAAATCCGGTGAACAGCAGCACAAACATCGATGCCGCCATTACCCAGTGGAAGAGACGCGAGGCGAGGGGATGTCGGACGACCCGCTCCGGGATCTTCCGGGTCAGGTCAGCGCTGACGTTACCTGCAGGCGCTGGCTTGCGTTTTGCCGACCACCGTCTGAACAGAAGGTGTCCCATGACGAACACCATGCCGGCGGCAGTGGCGGCCCAGAAAAGATCCCATGAGATGCGGACCAGGATCTCCTGATCCCAGGGATTCTGTGCCCACTGCAGGAGCTCCATCCTAGGCCTCCGCTCCGCGGATCGATCGCTTCACGAGGTTCCTCAAGAGGGGCACCTTGTACCCGTTGTGCTGCAGGGGCTTCGCGCTCTCGATGGCCATCTCGCCGGCGGCTGCGGCACTATCCTCGGTAATGCGCTGGCCGGTCAACCGTTCTTCGACTTTCTTCAGGCGCACGGGGTAAGGAGCCACTCCGTTCACTGCCAGGCGCACCCTCTCGATGTTACCGTTACGGATTTTCATTGCCGAGGCAACATTGACCAGGGCAAAATCCCAGGCCTGCCGATCACGGACCTTCTCGAAGTAGAAGCGCGCTTCAGCCCAGTCTCTGGGAATGCGGATCGCGGTGAGGATGTCGCCTGCCCTGAGGACCGTCATGCGGGTGATGTCCAGGCTTGGCCCGATGAAAAAATCCTCGGCGGCCACGACTCTCTCTCCCCGCCGGTTCCGGATCACCATGCGTGCGTCGAGAGCGATGAGCGCCGGTGCCGTGTCAGACGGATTGACCGCCACGCAGCGGCTGGCGCCGAAGATGCAGTGCTCACGGTTGATCGAGGTCGGAGTGTCGGCGTAGCAGATGTTTCCGCCGGCCCTGTAGCATGTCCAGCCGCCCCGGTAATAGGCACAGCGCGTGTCCTGGGAGACGTTACCACCGAGGGTGGCCTGGTTCCGGATCTGCGGTGTCGCCACCGCGCGAGCTGCCTCGGAGAGCAGGTTGAACTTCCCGGCAATCTCCGGGTGGTTGACCACCTCGGTCAGCGTCGTCAGGGCGCCGATGTCGATGCCGTCCGCCGACGTGCGCACGCCCTTGAGATCCGCGATGCCGCCCAGATCGACCACCGCCCTGGGCCGCTTGGCGCGGTCCTTGAACCAGTCGACGCTGTCGAGCCCGCCCGCGAAAACCCAGGCCTCTCCGTCGTAGCGGTTCAGAAGGGCCAGTGCCTGTTCCGTACTCTCCGGCTGGAAGAGCTCGAAAGCGGGCATCATGTCGCGTATCACGGCCATGTCTCTGTCCTCCTTCGCTCCTGTGTCATACGTGGGCCGTGGTGATCTTGTACGGCTGCGGCCTGTTCTCGAGTATGTTCAGAATCATGTCGGCCATGATCGGTGTGCGGTTGAAGGCTTTCTCGCCGAGGGCGTCCTGTACGGCGGCGGCGACCGCCCCCACCCCGGCGGAGAAGGGTGCTTCCCCGATTCCCTTGGCGCCCACCGGCGTGTACGGATCCGGAATGTGGACGGCGTCCGCTTTCATCTCGAGAGGCACGTCAAGAATCGTTGGCGGTTTTGCCGTGTAGAGATGCTGGGTGAGCGGCACACCCCACGTCGGGTCGTAAATCCATTTCTGGCTAAGGGCGAGACCAAACCCCTGGACCCCACCGCCGTGAAGCTGTGCGGCGAGGCTTCGCGGGTTGACCACGACGCCGCAGTCGGTCACCGCGGTGTAGTCGAGGATCTCCACCTGGCCGGTCTCCACGTCGACCTCGACCGTCGCGAAGCCGACCACGAAAGAGATCGGTTCTCCGACCTCCTCGTAGGTGTCCTTGGCCACTCCCATGAGTCCCTGGCCGGCCAGAGCACCGGCCGAACGGACCGTCATCTTGTGGATGTTGTCGGGAAGCTCGTGCCCGTCGAACCTGCCGCCCATCTCGACGGCGCGGCGGGCCGCAGCCGCCAGGCTCATGCCCTGCGACCGGTTCGCCTTACGGTAGACACGCTCGTCATCCACCTCGTAGCCATCGGCGGAGCCGCCGAATCTTTGCGCGGCGATCTCCTGGAGCTTGCCTTTGGCATCGGTCGCGGCCGCGTGGATCGCCCTCGTGGTGGCGTAGGTGGTCATGCTGCCCGCCTGGATCGTCGTGTAAGGGAGGTGCTTCGAGGTGTCGCCCCAGACGACGTTGACCCTTTCCCACGGCACTCCCAGGAGGTCGGCGGCCACGCGTGCCGTGTCGGCGAACGAGTGGGTTCCCAGGTTTCCGACCCCGGTGTGAACATTGAGGGGTCCGTCCGGCCGGATCACCATCAGGCCGTCGTATCCCTTGCTGCCGGCGTAAAACGGGGCGAGCGAAACG
>JAPUKU010000041.1 GCA_027295505.1 Acidobacteriota bacterium | reverse complement strand
CCCACCTTAATGCGTCCTGGGGGAAGTCGAGCAATGCTTCGAGCATCGCCTCGGCGTGCTCCCCCCTAACCTTGTCTGGGAGTTTGCTGACCATATATGAGGCCGCGTACTCGCCGACAGCCTTCCTCTTGGTCGTGGGGTCTCCAAGGTCGCCTAACTTTTCATCAAGTCTGCGCAGTCCAGCAATGTACTCCTCGCGAGTCCGGGGTGTTCTGGGGATGTTCGGTTCATTCATTGGCAGGGCCTATCTGAGCTTTAATAGGTGACATGGAAGTGACACGGTTTCAGTCCATAGCAAGGATTATCAAGGCTAAACATGGGTGTCAAGTGGGTGTCTATTCTTACACGGTTCTTATACCGTTGTTGCAATGTTATCAGTAACTTACGAAGCTCTCCGGCCACGACTCGGTATCGATCGTGGCCGGTGAGGTCGAGGCCCCCAGGAAGACGTACGTGAGGGCATATGCACTGGCGGTCCCGCTCATCCTGCTGACCTATCTCATCCCAATCCTGATTGGTGTATCGGTCGACCCGAACACGGCCGGCTGGAGCGATTTCCATTTCACGGCGCTGGGTTTTCAGCTTGGAGGAGTCTGGCTCGGGAGCTGGCTCGCTGTTGCGGCGCTGGCGAGCAACGTGGCAATCTTCCACGGAGCCCTCATGGTGAATACCCGCGTCCCGATGGTCCTGGCGGATCGGAAACAATTCTTTACTGTGTTTTCGAAGCTCAGCGCCCGTTCAGGTGTTCCCTGGGTAGCTCTGCTGTTTGATGGCGTCGTTTACACGATCGTCGCCTTGGCGGTAGATAAGTTCTCTGACATCGTGCGTGGAATCCAATGGTTCAACATGGGTATCTACACGCTTCTGTACCTCTCGTTCCTCAAGCTCCGCTGGCAGCGCCCGGATCTTCCGCGCCCCTTCCGGATCCCCGGTGGTTGGCCCGGGGCCCTGGCGGTCTGTACCGGACCGTTCATTATTTGCTGGGTAGGAATCCCGTACTCCGCCCGGGAATTTGTCGTCTTCGGTGCGCTTGCTCTCGCTAGCGGCCCGCTGGCCTGGTGGTTCCTCAAGAGAGTTCTCCGGCATGACCCCAAAAGTAATCCCCCCAGCTCAGGGGCGGCTGCCGCGGCGCTCTAGCTATCGCTTCTCCCCGACAGTGTGAATCCAGCTTGACGCCGAAGGGAGACTCCGCCTACGATGCGCGTTCAGCTATCTCACACATGTTGCACGGTTCGGGCGGATCTGCGGTGGCCGCCGGCAGGATCGGCTCGGCGTGGGTGAGTCTCTTCGCCCAAATTAAGGAGGCAACGATGGCATCCAAGAAAATCGGTATCCGCTTTGGCGAGTCGATGGTGGCCGGCAGCTCAGATCCCCTCTGGGCCGAGCCGGAGATCGCCATCGGCGAGCTCAACGGTCCCGTGGGCCAGGCCATGGCCACAATGATGGGCCAGTCGGCCGGCTTTACACGTTTCTTCGCGTTGGTGGACGGCGACAAGATGGTCAAGCCGGCCACCCTCCTGGTTCCCAAGGTACAGCTCAAGAAAATGACCGACGTCAACGTGTTCGGCGGCCCCGTTCAGGCGGGGGTGGCGGACGGCGTTCTGGATGCCGTGGAGTCCGGGCTGATCAAGAAGTCCCAGGCGGAATCGATCGGCATCATCTGCCTGGTTTGGATCGACCCGTCTCTCAGCAAAGACACGAGCCAGTGGGATTACAACGAGCTGTACCGCAACAACAGGAAGGCGATGGCGCTGGCGATCGAGAAGGCGCTCAAGGGGAAACCGTCGGTGAACGACCTGCTGAAGGAAAACCGGCGCGAGCCGAGGCACCTGTCGTTCGACAAGAAGACCAAGAAGTGGATGGTCTAAGATCCCGGTTTTCGTAGTCCCGCGCCCGGGCGCCCCTGGGCGCCGGGGCGGGGGTTTTCTGTAACTTCAGCTTCTGCGCACTCCGGACATATTGCCACGACCCCGCCGGGGGCGGCGGGGTCGATTCGCATCGCCCAGTCGTCCGGAGAGTAGGCCGGAGCGGCCTCTCTGCCACAGTTCGAGCAGGCGCCGGGCAGCCTGGAATCCCGCCCGCCCCTCACTCCCCGTCCACCGGAGCGCCAGCCTCACGCCAGGAGCGCATGCCGCCGGCCATTGACAGGACGTTCTCGTACCCCATCTTCTGCAGGACATCTGCCGTGAGAGCAGAGCGATACCCCCCTCCGCAGTAGAGAACAATCTGCGCCGAGCGATCCGGAACCTCGTGCTCGATATCACGCTCGATGATCCCCTTCCCCAGGTGTTTGGCACCTCGAGCCCGGCCTCTGGCCCATTCCGAGTCCTCGCGGACATCGATGAAGTGGAATGGGCGCTGTTCCCCCTGCCAGCGCCGCAGCTCATCCACGCTGACCTCGCGCACGCGGGTTTTGGCATCCTCTACCAGCTTTAGAAACCGTTCCGAATGCTTCATGAGAGATGTTCCTGAATGTCTTTCGTGTTTATTTTACCAGACCCGCACCCGGGATGATCGCCTGCCTCGCGGGGGGGAGGCAAAAAAGAGTACGATCGAACGATGGTGGATTCACGAAGCGGCATCCGCATGACGATCGATCGGGCCGGCGAGCATCTCGGCAAGGGAGATATTCCGGGAGCCCTGGACATCCTCATGCCCGGCGTGAAGCCTGAGCAGATCGAGGAACGCGCCAAGCCGAACGTCGAGCGCCTCACAGGCCGGGTGCGTGAAACCCAGGAGCGCCTGATCGGTCCTTCGCCGATCGATCCCTCGGGCGCCCGAGGCCTTGCCCAGACCATGAGCGTTTACGTGCGTGCCCTGCGGGAGATGAAACACAGCCCGGAAGATGTCACGGTCATTGCCAACCTGCTCACCGATCTGCAGTTCGGCAATCTGGCCCGGCGCCTCCCGGCCGAGGTCTGTCACCGCCTGCTGGCGGCGCTGATCCACGCGGTCGTCGAGCAATCGCCCAAAGCCTGATCCCTCCACGTGGAGTGGGGCTGGAGGGCCGGCACAACGCAGATGATGCGAAACTTCCCTTCTCAGTCATTGCGTAGTAATTGACCCGCACTCATCAGCAATCCTGTAGGCCAGGTTCTCACAGGCGCGCGGGTGTACTACTTCCCGGACACTATGGTTCACACACTGCAGTCTCTTATATGCTTCCGCCAGCTTCAGGCATCGGTCGATCTTGGGGTCTGCACACGAACCGAGAGTTGCCAGCAGCATCACTGCCAGCAGCAGTGTGACCAAGCGACGACCGTCGCGCAGGAACCGAACCAGAACAGCCATCGTCTGCTCTCCTATGGGGTGGGATGATGAAAACAGGATGGACCCATCGGGCGCAGGATGTCAACCACTCAGAGGCCGGCACCCGTAACACACCTGTTACTACGGCTTGTCGTGATAACAAACAGGTGACATGACGGTTCGTGTAGTGATAACTTTCGCCTGATGGCATACGTCGTCGAGAGGAAAGTCAAGGGGTACAGCTACTGGTACGTCGTGACATCCAGACGCCAGGGCGCCCAGACCCGCCAGAAGGTTCTGGAGTACCTGGGCCGGAACCCGTCAAAGAAGCGCCTGGCTGAGGCGCGAAAGTACTGGAAGGTCAAGTCGAAGCGCCAGAAGAAGCGGTGAAGATTGGCGTCCCTAGGCATCCCCAGTTGGAACCAGCTGCTCTCATGGCTTCGGCAGATGGAAACCCTTCGCGCTCCCCCAGCATTCGCGGGGTGATTTGACTGTATCCGGGTCTTTTAAGGCCGCAGTTCCGAGGCCATGAGTACTCCCAACCCTGACTGGAACACTAAAGGGGTAAAGCATGCCACAAAAAGTCACACCCAAAGAGAGGTCACCGGAAACCCGGCCAAACCTGACTGCCGCACAGGTAACTGCCATCGAGCGTCTAGCAGGTGGCGAGACCGTCACCGCTGCCGCTGAGGCTGCAGGCGTGGCCCGCG
>JAPUKU010000040.1 GCA_027295505.1 Acidobacteriota bacterium | reverse complement strand
CACGTTGGCGATCCCGCGATCCACCTGCCCGCGAACCACCTCCTCTCTCCTGGATAGCGTGATCTCGACCCCCCCCCCCGCCTCCCGGGCTTCCTCCACGACCCAGCTCCGCCGGCACTCCACCTCGGAGGTGGCTCCGTTCATCAGGCCGGATGCCTGTTGCATCAGCTTTGCCCGCTCGATCAGAGGATCACCCGGGATCGGCTCGTAAGGGTTCCGGTCCTCGGAGCGCACCAGCCAGAGCACGGAGGTGCCGCGCACGCGGCGCGCGAGGTCGGCGAGCGCCGCAACACTGGTGACCGCCGAGAGGCCCGACCCAATAACCAGCGTTCTCTTTCCTGCGAACCGGTCCGAGCGCACGGCACTCATATCGGGGAGTCCGTAATCGATGCGACTGGCGAGAGCTCTTTCTCCCGGAGCAGGCAGCCCGCCGCTTCCCAACCAGTTATGCTGGGAGAAGACGCCGGAGATATCGATCACCCGATCCGCCTTCACGACTTTCTCTTTTCCTCCCCGTGGTGCTATCAGCAGGCGAAACGGCTTCCCGGAGCGCGCCGTGGATCCAAGCTGATCTCCCTTCAGCAGATGATCACGCGAAATACCGAGAACACGAGACTGCGTGTGAATCCGCCCGTTCAGGGGGGAAGAATCAGCCAGCGGCAGGAGATACTGTTCCCGCAGCTCGTTTCCCGTGGGGCAACGGTCGGAGCGAAAGAGGCTGCCAAGAGTTCCGCCCGATGCCAGCACGCTCTTTCCGAGCGCCGACACGTTCATGGACCAGGGCGAGAACATGCGGATGTGGCCCCATTCGCCCAGGTGCTGGGCAATCTCCCCAGCCTCGTACACCTGGACATCGTGCCCCAGCCGGGAGGCGTAGAGCGCGCATTCGATCCCCAGCGGGCCGGCGCCGATAACAGCCAGTCGCCCGGCTTTGCTCATGCGGTCCTTGTGGGCGGAGGTCATTGTCTCATCAGGAATCCATTTTGCAGCAGCCCGTATTCCCGAATCAAGCAGCACCCAATCCCCATGCTATAATTTCCGTCTTTTTCAGGCCACCGGGCTCGGGTTCCGGCGAGGTTCCGACCCGTCCGCCCGCCGGGGCTTCTTCCGGGGAGGATTTTGAGCATGCCACTCCGCATCCGCTTACTTTGTCTGGCCACCCTACTCGGCACCCTGGGTCTGACACTCACCGCCTGCAAACAGGAAACATCGTATCCTGCCGATGAGCCGTTTTACCATCTGGCGAAGGCGTACCTGGACAACATCCTGCGGATGTGGCCGACCCAGGCCACGTACCTTGGAGATCACAAGTACGACGGCCAGCTCGAGGATCTCTCGCCCTCCGGGATCGAGGCGATGATCGCCAGCTACAAAAAGCACAAGGTTGCGTTTGATCAGGTGCAGTACGAGAGTTTGAGCCCCTCTGCGCACATTGACTACGACCTCATCCGCCACGACATCGATTCGAGCCTCTTCAGCCTGACTCGCCTGAAACAGCACACCTGGGATCCAAACCTCTATAACGAGAACTTGGGATTCAGCGTGCTTTTCCTGACGATCCTTGATGATGACTCCCCTCAATGGCCGGAACGCCTGCAGAGTCTGCTGTCCCGCCTGCGCCAGATCCCGCACTTCCTGGAGATTGCCAAACAAAACCTGGTCAATTCATCTCCGACTCTCATCGACTTCACGATCGAGCAGAACGCCGGAAACATCTCTTTCTTCCAGGCCGCCCTGCCGCCACTGTTCACCCGCGCACCGGAGATTACAACCCAGCTGCAGGAGGAGACCGATCGCGCTGTGGGGGCGATGGAATCGTACGGGCGCTGGCTGCAGGAGGAGCTGTTGCCACGCGCCTCCGGAGACTGGCGGCTCGGCAAGGAGCTGTGGACCGAGAAGCTGAGGTACTCCCTGAGCAGCAGGTTGACGCCCGATGAGATCCGCACACGTGCCGATGAATCCCTAAAGCGCACGCGGCGCGAGATGCTGGAGATCGCCGAGCCAATGCACGCAGATCTCTTTCCAAAGCATCGTCATTCACAGAAAGGTGATGAGCGCATTAACGTGATCGTCAAGGAGGTCGTCGATCATGTGTCCGGGAACCATTCCACGCCCGAGAGCCTCTTTGACGACGTGCGCAACTATGTCACGAAGATCAAGGGCTTCATTCGCGAGCGGGAGATCATCACCCTGCCGCCCGACAACGACAACCTGGTGATCGAGCCCACACCCGGCTTCCTGAACGGCCTGGCGGTGGCCTTCTTCAACCCCCCGCCCGCGCTGGAACCGGATCTCAAGAAGTCATTCTGGATTTCATCGGTGCCCTCGACGGGCGATCCTGAAAAGGACCGGGAGCGCCAGGAGTCGTACCTGCGCGAGTACAACCATTACGGGCTGCAATCCCTGACGATCCACGAAGCGTTTCCCGGTCACTACGTGCAGGATCACATCACCCAGAATTCTCCCCTGGCCACGGTCTACAAGAAGGTTTTCAACAGCGGAACCTTCATCGAGGGCTGGGCCGTGCTCATGGAGAAGATCATGTACGATCAGGGCTACGCGGAAGGCGACCCGGCGAACCTGCTGATCCACAAGAAGATCAGCCTGCGGGTTCCCATGAACGCTATCCTCGACGCCCAGTTGCACGCGGGAGACATGACGGACGAGGAGGCGGACGCCTGGGCGCTCGATCTGATGATGCGGTACGGGTTCCAGGAAGAGGCCGAAGCGATCGGCAAGCTGCGCCGCGCCAAGGTGACTTCCACGCAGCTGTCGTCCTACTTCGTCGGCTTCATGGAGTTGCAGGATGTCTACCGGGAGGTGTCACAGAAGATGGGAGACCGCTTCGTACTTCGCGACTTTTGCGACCGGCTCCCCTCCTATGGCGCACTGCCGCCTCACATGGTGCGCCAGCAGATCCTGTCCGACCTCGAGCTCTGAATCGACGAGCGGATTGCTCTGCTGGTAGTGATCTAAGAGCCACCGCTTGCCGGGTCCTGTCATGGCGACTCCGGAGCGCGCTCGCACGGCACCCGGGGCCCCGTCGTGTCCAGGCACGCGAGTTGACGCAGCGTGCCTGCGATGGGGATCCAATAAATGCCCCTGCCGTGCTCGCGCACACCCGAAGCCGCCCTACCACCCGGCAAGCGGCACCTCATCTTGAACTCAGGCCGGGAGCACCACCAGCAGTAGGTAGATGTAGATG
>JAPUKU010000004.1 GCA_027295505.1 Acidobacteriota bacterium | reverse complement strand
TTCGGTTGATGAAGTTGACCGGGGTGGCCGTCAGGCCGATCTGCAATGCATCAAAATAGAGGAATAAATCGCGATAGACGTTATAGATGGAGCGGTGAGACTCATCGGCAATAATAAGGTCAAAAAAACCAACATCGGTTTTCTGGACATGGCCACCGATAAAGTCACCGGTGTCGCCGGGAAAGAGAACTACGCTGTGGCGCGGATCAGCCGGGAGCTACCCAACCGCTCGGCCATCGGATTCCTGTTCACCAACCGCCAGTCCACTGGCGACCAACCACCGTCGGAGGAATACGGGCGCACCTTCGCCCTGGACGGTCGCGTGGGCTTCGGCGAGTACCAGCAGGTTTCGGCCTACGTCGCCCGCACCGATAACTCCGATGCTGATCGTGACCAGTATTCCTACCGGGCCAGCTACAGCTACGATTCAGCGGATTGGCTCTTGACCGCAGGCTATACCGAAGTGGGCGAGGGCTTCGATCCCCAGGTCGGGTTTCTGCGGCGCATGGCCTATCGCAAACCGGATGCCACCATCTTCCGCCGCTACCGCACCAAGAACAGCAAGCACATCCAGGAGCTGCGTCCCCATGTGTCGTACCGCGGCTTCTGGGATTTTGACGGCTTCCAGGAATCCGGTTTTCTGCACATGGATAACCATATCGAATGGAAAAAGGGGCAGGAGTTTCATACGGCCATCAATCTCACCCGCGAGGGCGTGAAGGAGGCGTTCGAGATCTTCCCCGGCATCATGGTCCCGCCAGACACCTATGACAACAGCGAAGTGGCCCTGGTGGCCTTCAGCAACCGGGGTGCGCCGGTCAGCTTCGAAATGCGGACCACCGTGGGCGGCTTCTTCGGAGGCGACCGCATCAACATCTCGCCTGGGGTGCGCATTCGATTCGGCGACAATTTCAACACCGAGCTGATGTGGCGCTATAACAACATCGACCTGCCCGAGGGGGACTTTGAAACCAACCTGGGCCTTTGGCGCCTGTCCTACTCGTTCACGCCGCGCATGTTCCTGGAGTCGCTGGTGCAATACAATGATGTGGATGACAATCTGTCCGCCAACCTGCGCTTCGGCTGGCTGCAGACCGCCAACGTCGGATTATTCGTGGTTTACAACGATATCCAGGAGATAGGACCGCTGGGTCCTCCCCGGCCGGATCGCAGCCTGACGGTGAAGCTGAGCTGGCAGTTCGACGCGCTGCGCTGAGCCGGACACTGAGAGGTCATGGAAGAGATCATCGTCACCAACTGGAACGACCTCAACGAGCGCCTCTACCAGGACTCGTGGATGCCCGACATCCGGCGCCACCGCAGCCGCTTCGCTTTTCGCGGCCTGTCCACGGCTTCCTATCCCCTGGAGACGACCCTGGCGCGCCTGGGCGGCGACCCGGGCCGGCTGGAGGGTCACCTGCTGCGCAATTTCCGCAAGTACGCGCACCAGAATGTCATCGAGCGGGACTCCCTCTGGAACTGGCTGGCCCTGGCCCAGCATCATCGCCTGCCGACCCGCCTGCTGGACTGGACCTACTCGCCTTACGTGGCCCTGCACTTCGCTACCGCCGAGACCGATAAATCCAATCTGGATGGTGTCGTCTGGTGTGTCGATTTCGTCAAGGTCCGTGCGCTACTCCCGCAGATCCTCGCCGGCGAACTGGACCGGGAAGGCGCGGATGTCTTCACGGTGGAGATGCTCACCCGGGTGGCCGGCCGCCTGGAGACGTTCGACAGCCTCTCCGACGAGCCCTTTGCCACCTTCTTCGAGCCGCCCTCCCTGGATGACCGCATCGTCAACCAGTTTGCTCTCTTCTCGGTCCTGTCGAATCCACGGGCCAGTTTCGAAGACTGGCTGGTCCATCACCCTGAACTGGTGCGCAAGGTGATCATCCCGGCCGCGCTCAAGTGGGAGGTGCGGGACAAGCTGGATCAGGCCAATATCTCGGAGAGGGTTCTCTTCCCCGGGCTGGACGGCCTCAGCGAGTGGCTGAAGCGCCACTACAGCTACCGGGACTGATCGGCAACAGGGACATCACTCCCAGCTACCCCGGTACGGCGACAAGCGAGGGCGCTGAAGAAGCGGTGGACCACTACAGGTGTTCGGCCTTAAAAGAGCGGCTGCAGCCTTCCGCCGGACCACACGACCGCGATCCTCTGATCCTCAGGCCCGGGCTTTATCTGGATACGTATACGGCCTTCATCCTCGAACCGCAGCCACGCAATGGATGTCTCTAGAAACCGCTCGCCCGGTGGTGGAGTCGGGCCGATAACGCGGCTGTAGGTCTCAATCGGAATCCGGAGCCTCACCTCGGTGAACGATGGCTCACGATCTATCGAATGTTCCAGGGGCCCGTTCAGGACATCGGTATCCGCGGTTGCGTAAGAAACGTAGCAGGCGGCCCGGACATTCACAGGCCGTTCGCCTCGCAGGGCGAGAGCGGCGCGGAGATCTCCCGCAACCGAACCACCGCGAACTTGAAAGGGCATGTTGGCGACGACGATCTCCTGGATTTCCGGTCTTCGGCTAAGTTCAGTGAGATCCGCGATGAGGAGATCGCTCGCTTCCGCGGCCTGGCGCCAGTTGCCCCAGTGGATCTGTAGCATGAACAACCAGAACACAATCAACCCGGTCGAGATGATTGCTCGGATGTGGCCTCGAAGGCTTCGGATTAGCGATGCCAGGATCAGTGCAGAGGCTGCGGAAGGGAGCAGAATGTACCGTTCCTGCAGTCCCACCACTGAAGGGCCGAGCAGGATTGCAAAGGCGATAGTCGCTCCCACGGCGGGCGGAGGAATTCGGCCGTTGCGAATAAAAGCGAGCAGGATCATCAAACCAGAGATCACGGTCGCCACAATTCCCCAAAACGCCGGCGACGCAGTCAGCACTTCCGTTGGTGCCGGAATCAGCGCCGCTGCCGCGTAGGCCAGACCGTTCTTGGCCCAGGTCCCCACCGAGCCGTCCGCCAACGTTCGCCCTGCCCCGCCCAACGCTAAGAAACGAAGCAAGAAGTGGAGCCCGAGCTGGATCCACAGGAGAAGATAGCTGCGCATCCATGATCGGAGGCGGAGACCCCTGAACTGTTGGAGCAGCCCCATCAGGGTCAAAAAGGCCGGAAGGGTGAGAGCCGTCTCTTTGGAAAATAGTGCGGCCTGGAACAGGAGCATGGTTGCGAGGGGCAACCCTCTGGACCCGTTTGCCAGCCAGCGATGGTGGGCTACGGCCGCTCCCAGATAGAAGACGGCGTAGAGCGGGTCGCTGCGGGCGCTGATCCAGGCGGTGTTCTCCACGTGGTAAGGGTGCAAGGCGTAAAGGACTCCGGACAGCGCGGCGAGCGGTGTGTCGCCCGTATATAGCCGGATCAAGATCACCACGAGGGCCGCTGTGCTGGCGATCAAGAGGATGTTCGTCAGGTGATAGAAGAACGGTGTGAGACCAAAGAACAGGTATTCCAGCCACAGTGTGCTCATGTAGAGCGGACGGAAATCACCATACGGTGTGGCATGAGTAAGTCCCGTGGAGACGGCCTCGATCAGTGCCCAATCATCCGAGAGGAAGGGGAATCTCAGGCCTGGCAGCGCCGCGACCACGGCGACAAACGCAGCCAGCATCGGCGCCCGCCAGTCCCGCCAGAATTCACGAGGGATGGGCACGGAGCCGGACGCTATCTCATGTCCAGTCATGATAGGACGTCGGCCATACATCTTTGCGAACCAACCTGAACCGGGATCTCCCAGCTAACCACTCTTTGGGCTCGTCGCTGCCAGCGAAGGCCAAAAGTATCATTTTCTCCCGGGAGAGAGTAGTTTTGGCAACCGTCCCCTCTGGAGAGTCAACCTCCCACGGGTGACCCGAGAGATTCCACCATGCTTATCAGGTGTGGCGGCCATCGATCCGGGGGCGACGCACCAGTTCGCCGCCGCAGTTGAGGCAGACATTTTTCATCTCGCCGGTGCAGGCGGTACAGAAAGTGCATTCGAACGAGCAGATGAAAGCCTCGCCATTCGCCGCCAGGCTTTCCTGGCAACGCTCACACTTCGGCCGCATCTCAAGACTCACGCTGAACGATCCCTTTGCGGCGGACCCCCGGGCGGGCTGTGAGGCCTGTTGTTCCGAGAATCCGCCGTTATGGCTTCATGTTCTCAGTTGGCGTGGCGATCCTGCCAGCGCGGTGCGGCCTTGACCGGCTCGGTTGGGTTCTTCTTCAACTCCTGCAGGAGAAGCGCCACGGCTTTCTCCAGGGTGGGGTCGTGGCCGCGGACCACCTCGGCCGGATCATCCAGGACCTCCACATCCGGCGAGACGCCTTCATTCTCCACCGTCCACTCGCCTTCTGTGTCCATGAAACGGAAGGTGGGCACCAGAACCGTGCCGCCGTCCACGAGATCCGGGTTGCCCGAAAGCCCGATGAGCCCGCCCCACGTGCGCGTGCCCAGAAGCGGGCCCAGGTCGCGTTTGCGGAAGTAGTAGGGGAAGGCATCACCGCCCGAGCTGGAATAGCCGTTGATGAGGCAGACCTTGGGCCCTGTGTGGCTGAAGGCCGGCGTGCTGCCGGGGATGAGTCCGCGTCGCACCCAGTAATTGAGGACGGGACGGTCCAGAAGTTCGATCATGCGGTCGGGGATGAAGCCGCCGCCGTTGTAGCGCACATCCACGATGAGGGCCTCGGTATCGGACTGGGGGTAGAAGTACTTGAACAACTCACGGTTACCCGCACCGGCCGTGTTGGGCATGTGGATGTAGCCGATGCGGCCGCCTGAGAGCTCCGCCACCCGTCGCCGCCGATCCCTGACCCAGTCCAGGTAGCGCAGGTTGGTCTCCCGGGCGATGGGCCGCACCTGCACCTGGCGGGCATCTTCGACGGTGGGCTTGTCGTTGACCGTGAGGGTCACCTGCCGACCCGCCTTGTTCTGCAGGAAGCGGTAGGGGTTGTCACTTGTGGTGACCTCTTCGCCGTCGATGGCGATGATGAATTCTCCCTCATGCACATCGACGCCGGGCTCGGTGAGAGGCGAGCGGAAGTCGGAGTGCCAGTTTTCGCCGGCGAAGATCTTCGCGATGCGGTAGTAACCCGATCTGTCGGCCTCAAGTTCTGCCCCCAGCAGGCCGCCGTCCCGGCGCTCCACGCTGGGCTGATCGCCGCTCTGGACGTAGAAGTGGCCGGTGTTCAGTTCGCCGCCAAGCTCGCCCAGGATGTAGTCCAGATCGGCGCGGTGTGCCACGTGGGGCAGCAGGTGGTCATAACGCTTTCTCATCTTCTTCCAGTCCACACCGTGGAGATCGGGGTCGTAAAACCAGTCCCGCAGGATGCGCCAGGCGTCGGTGTACATCTGCGCCCACTCGGCCCGAGGGTCGATGCGCACTTCCATGTGCTCCAGGTTGAGCTTGCCGGCGCCCGCCTTCTGGTCGGGCTTCACGTCGATGATGCCATGGTTGTCGCCGGCGCTGTAGATGAGCTTCTTGCCGTCCCGGGAGAGGGCGTAGCCTCCCACCCTCTCCAGGATCGTCTCTTCCTTCTCATCCTCGATGTTGTAGATCTTCAGGGACCGGGAACCGTTCCCATCTCCGAAGACATAGAGGGGGCCGTCGGCGGTGGCGGCAAGCTGGCTGTAGTTGCCCGCGGGGCCGGGTACGGCCACCACGCGGTTGTTGAAGCCCTCCATATCGATGCGCAGCGGTTCGTCATCATCATCTTTTGCGTCCGCTTCCTCGTCGCCTTCCTCCTCGCTGTCCTCTGCGTCCTCACTGTCGGCCTCGTCATCCCCGGGTTCTTCTTCATCGCTCTGGGCCTGGAACGGCCGCGCAATATCGGCGTTGAGGGTGCCCATGTAGAGGCGGGTGGGGCCGGTGTAGAGATACGAGAACTCATATCCACTGAAGGTCAGGTTGAAGTCGCGGTTGGAGAAGAAGTAGAGGTAACGCCCCTCGGGGTCGAAGACCGGGCTGAAATTGCCGATGAGCGGATCGGTCAGGGCCGAAGCCTCTTTGTCCTCCAGGGAGTAGAGCCAGATCTGGGACACAAGGCTGTCGGCGACCTTGGTGTAGGCCAGCCAGTTGCTGTCGGGGGACCAGGCATAGGTGGTGATGTCGTTGCGGTCACTCCGGTCCACATCCACCACCCGGCCCGAATCAACCTCCACGTAGCGCAGGCGCTGCTTCTTGTCGGCGAAGGCCAGTTTTTCACCGTCGGGAGACCAGAGAAGAGGGAAGCGCCAGATGTCGCCATCAGTGGTGAGGCGCCGCTCTTCTCCCGAACCGTCCTGGTCGCGCACCCAGACCTCGTACTCGCCGCTACGGTCCGAGAGGTAGGCCACCTGGCGGCCGTCCGGCGACCACACAGGCGACACTTCGCGCACACCCTGCGAGCGCGTGATATTGCGCGGTT
>JAPUKU010000039.1 GCA_027295505.1 Acidobacteriota bacterium | reverse complement strand
GATACCCGCCCTTTAGGGTTCTCGTACAGCTGATTCTGAGCGATCGGCAGGCTCAGCGGGGATTCACGCGGGCGCGGCAGGTATCAGAGAGGGTAAAGAGGGCGAGTGGCGGGGATTTGCGTGTCCTGGGCCCAGCCCTGGCGCCTTTGTCGAAATTACGGGGTCAGTTCAGGTTTCAGATTTTGATCAAGGGGACCAGCCGCCGCCGCCTGAACCGTATCCTGACCGATGTCCTGGAGAACCTGGAAACAGAGCGCTTCCCCCTGCACGCGCTGACCGTCGACGTGGACCCGGTTACGACACTCTGAGTCGGCCGAAAGCTGTGCGCCTCTCCTAGGCTTAGTTCTTTGTAGCCAGAAATGCTGCGCGGATGTTAAAGAGACTTCCCAGCCAGGGCATGGGCAGAAACCCCCGGTGATTCAGGGTCAGGTGATTTTTGAGCGTCCTTTCTATCTTTCTGAAATCGAAACCGAAATGATCCTGTTTGTGTTCCAGACTATGAACTGAACGCATGACACCAGCTTGCCAGAGCTGACTCCAGTTGTAATGGTCACCCCGGTTCCAGCGGAGTAAGCGAGACACGATGCGCTTCAAGAGAAGCGCGGGGCCAATCTCGATCGGAACTGTGATCACAGCCTTTCCTTGATGATCCAGCACCCGAGTAATTTCTGCTATGACAGAATCCGGGTTAGTGACATGTTCGAGAACTTCAAGACAAAAAACTCGGCTGAACGAATTGTCTTTTAAAGGAAGAGCAAGACCATTTGACACCATAACGCTGCTTTGGGGGGAAAACCTCTTGGCCCATTTCACCATGGAATGACTAAAATCAATGCCGATACTGAAGGCAGAATATCGCTCCAAGGAGAAAAGAAGCATTCCGTCAGAGCAGCCTACATCCAGAACCCGGTCGGTTGGTTCGATAGGCAACAAATTGAGCGTGCGTTCCAGACCATGGCGGTGCCAATAGTTCATTATTGAATTTGGGCCGAAGTACATCCGCCTGCAGTACTCCCGCGGCTGCAACTGGTGGATCTGGCGCACAACGGATGCCGGAATGTACAGTTTTCGGTAATTCTTCATAAAATAGACGCTCTCCGTGATTCAACTTAGAAGACTGGTTTAGGGAGATAGGTTCGGTTTTTCAACCTTAAAGGCCGGTTAGAATTTTGACAGAATACCGTTGGGTGCAAGAGATCAGCTAGATTTAGCCTAGTTTTTCAATTCTCACGCGCCAGGCACTGCCATCCTCGGTGACCTCGTAAAGATAGCCGTTCCTCCGGCTGAGGTCCGGCAGGGTCTCCTCGGCCGATCGTCGACTGTCGGTGAGAACTTCCAGCAGTTGCCCGCTCGACAGACTCTGGAGACGTTTACGGGTCTCGATTAACGGATAAGGACATACCTTCCCGGTTGTATCAAGCACCTCGTCTGGCTGGCGCTGGCTCAGCTTGGTCATGAGTTCGGCTCCCTCAGTCTGCTGTCTCCACCCTCAAAGTATTTGCTCCCTCAGAGCGCACCGGCAGCAACGGATTCCAAAAGGCGCGTCCTGGGAATTTAGCGCCGGCCGGGCCCGGGGGAGGGTCCCTTGCGGCAGGCGACCCAACGGCTGTTTTTGAAGAATGGCGCGCCCCGGGCGTCCAGGAATCGATAGTGCCTCAGATCCTCACGGATCTCGATGGTGGGATCATCACTTGCCTTGCCCACGCGTCCGACGATCCAGGGCTGGTGCCCGGTTTCCTCGAGGTCACGCCAGATCGAGTAAGCCACCGCTTCATGCGCTGCTATCAGGATAGCGCCATTCGTTCCGGCGGTCGGATTGGGCATCTCCACATCAGCCACGCGCGGATCGTGAAGCACCAGGTTGTGGAGGTAGATGTCGCGCCCGGAATCCTGAGCCAGTTCTTCCAGCGCCAGGATCCCCGGCCCGCTCATGTCCCGCGCACTGGTCAGGTGCCGGTGCGGGTCGAACGGTTTGCCCTTGTCGGGCAGGTAACTGGCGATGACGCGCGCCGCTTCAACGTTGGGAACCAGCATCTGCTGTAAAACGCGGGCCCGCAGGTCCTCGAGATCGGAAGTGTCCTCTTCGAGTGCCTGCCGGATGAGGTAAAGGGTCAGCGGGGCAAGATCACCTGCCGGACGAGTGGCAATCAGGATCTGCCCCTCGAGCAGGTTCTCGTTACGGGGCACCTCGAGCACACTGGTGCCGGTGATGGTAGCGCCAATCGCCTTGATTCCGAAACCGAGAGGCCCGTGATCGACAACACGAATGTCGAGATCGCGGAAGCGTTCCTGGTAGCGCGCGATCGCGTCCTTCAGGGACTGCACCTCCTGGCGGGTGGGCGCGTCATAGCTCGGATGAAACGTCAGGTTCTGGGTTACACCGGATAGCAGAAGGTCGTTGAGGGCATTGTTGAGCGACACGAACACGCTGATCCAGTTCGTGTGACAAAGATTCGGATCGATCGTGGAGATGGTGTCGTTGTTAGCCACACCGGTGATCGGCCCCCGGCCACTTCTGACATAGTCAACCATCAGGAATTGCTCGTCGGTACTTTTCGACAGCTGAACCGTGTGGCCCTTCCCGAGGGTGAAACGGTGGCCCGCCCGGCCCGCGGATTCCAGATACGCCAGCATGGCGTCGCGGAACGCCTCCCGGGTCGGGTTGGCGGTGAATGAAGCGAGCAGCACGGCTCCATCGGGCCGGCAAGCGAGAACGTCCTGTTCGACCGCACGGCAACCCGCCGGCTCGAGCAGAGCAGCCAGAGAGTACTGGGCACGGGTGATGTCGATCTGTCCGTCCGTGTCAAAGATGTAGACGTCGTCTCTTGGCTGCAGGTTGATGGGGGTTTTTTCTCTGATGGCCGGCGCGATCTCGGCCAGCACGGGATAGACCGTGTCTACCAGGTCAACCTTGGCCGCGCACCCCAGACAGACCATCTCGCGGGGCTTCTGCCCCCGCCGGATCTCCGAGAGGATCTCACTGATGGGAGTGCGCCAGCGCTCGAGGCCAATGGGAGCGGCCTGCAAGGGGGCGGGATCGACGTGGGAGCTGGATTCCTGCTGTTGCTGAACCATGAGCGATGAAACTAGCGCGGGTGGCGAGGGAAAATGCCAAGTATGGAAGATCCTACCATTAGAAAAGGACCACGACAAATCAGGGGGCCGGCACCGCGGCTGATGATAGGCTCCCACGGGGCTGAATTCCGTCGCTGCCTGATTCGGTCCGCAGCGGGGCTCAGACCGGCCATATGCCCCGGACGATGATCTCGACGAGGTTGCCGGCAGGATCACGGAAGTAGATCGAGCGCAGACCTGGTTCTCCCCAATCCATCTCTTTCTCAACCGTGACGCCGCTTGCCAGAAGATGGTCCTTCCAACGCTCCAGATCTGCCGCATTCTCGACCTGCAGTGCAAAATGGCTCGGGCCCTGCGCACCGTGCGGCGGAAGGACATCGCCGCGCTGCGTCTCCTGGGCATAGAACACCAGGAGCACATTGCCGCCTACCGCCAGGAAGAGATCGCGCCCCGCCCGGCCGCTGATCCGTCGCAGGCCAAGAACCCCGCAGTAGAAACGCTCGGCCGCACCGAGATCGTCCACATAGATCCCCGTTTCTATCACTTGCTCGAAGGCTGGCAGAGAGGGCATGCTTGCCTTAAGAGACATCACAGAAACGCAGTGCCAGCGCCACGTATTGCAGGGCGGCATCGCGAACCTGGGCGACCGACACCCACTCGTCCGCCGAGTGCGCCTGCTTGAGATCGCCAGGCCCCATGACCACGCAGGGGATACGACCCTCCCCAGCAATCAACGCGGCATCCGTCCACGCGGGGAACGCCTCCGGGGGTTGCGTGCGGCCCGAGACCTCCGCCCTTGATTCCAGAGCGCAGCAGACCAGCGGGTCGTCGGCCGGCGTCTGGAAGGGGCTGCGGACCATCACCACATTGTCCGCCGATAGCCGATGAACTTTCGTCTTGAGATCCGGGATCTCCGAACGCACGCGCCCGAGCAGGAGTTCAATTTCCGAGAGCACCGATTCAACTGTTTCACTCGGCAACCAGCGCCGATCGAGGCGTACCTTGCAGCGGGCCGCGACGATGTTTGCTTGATCACCTCCCTGAATGACTCCGATATTGATCGAGGGTGAGCCGAGGAGCGCGTCGGGGCGCTCGGAGAGGGTGGGGCCGAGATCCTCCGCCACCAGGCACACGAACCGGGAGGCGGCGATGATGGCGTTGGTTCCCCGCTCCGGCGTACCCCCGTGCGCCGCCCGGCCCGTGAACTCCACCTCCAGCCACAGGACTCCCCGGTGGCCGATCGCCACACGGTTCTCGGTCGGTTCGCCCACGGCGCACCCGTCAGCCCGGTGGCCCGACTGAATCAGGGCCTGGGCTCCAAGGCTCTCCATTTCTTCGTCGATGACTGCGGCTAGAATGAGGTCTCCGGCCTGCTGTGCGCCAGAGGCGGCCAGAGCGGCGAGAGCGGAGGCCATGGATGCCAGGGCGCCTTTCATGTCGCACGCGCCGCGGCCGTAGAGCCGCCCGTCCCTGATCTCAGCTCCGAAGGGATCGGTGTTCCTGAGCGCATCGGGTGGCACGGTGTCGGTATGGCCGCAGAGCATCAGCGAGCGCCCCGTGCCGAGGCCGGGTAGCCTGGCCACCAGGTTCGGGCGCCCGGGCCGGATCTCGTGCAGATCGACCTGGATTGAGCGGCGCCGCAGGAAGCGAGCGAGAAGATGCGCCGTAGCTTCCTCCTGGCGCTCGGTTCCCGGGTGGGAGGGCGTGCGCACCAGATCCTGGAGCAGCGGTACCGGATCCGACTCCTGTACCGCCCGGCGCAGGTTCTCGTTCAGGACAGCTTTCATCGAATCCTGATTATAGAACGAAAGCCTGAACTCTCCTGGAGGCAGGACCTGGAGTAGACTCTCGTTGAACGCGCACTTCCGCAATCGGGAGCGCTGGAGTAGACCCATGTCAGAGCTCGCTTCACAGAAGAACGAACCGTGCCGCCTCATCGCCTCCATCGGAGGAGAGCCAGATCATCTGGTCTCCGCCCTGTCGCTAGTTGATCCTCGGACTGACTGGATTGAGGTGCGGCTCGACCAGGTACCGAAGGATGCGGTGCAATCCCTGATAGCCGCTCCGTCGCTACCGATCGTCGCCACCTGCCGGCGGAAGCAGGATGGGGGACAGTTCGAGGGGGACGAGATCGAGCGGGGATCTCGCCTGGAAGCTGCGTCGCGCGCGGGAGCGGCCTGGATCGATCTGGAGTGGGGAAGTGACCTCGCGAGGCATCTTCAGCGCTTCTCGCCAGCACGCATCATTCTCTCGTGGCATGACTTCAACGGCACGCCCCCGGATCTGGGTGCGCGCTTTCAGGCGATGCGGGCGGCTTCTGGAATTTCGTTGTTCAAGGTAGTTCCGACGGCGCGGCGCCTGCATGACCTGGTGGCCATTCGCGATCTACTGAGAGAAACGGACGACCTGATCGCCTTTGCTATGGGAGAGACGGGCGTGGCATCTCGCGTCCTTGCTCCGGTATGGGGGTCTCGCGCTATCTACGCTGCCGGTGCGGAGCAGGCCACCGCACCCGGCCAGGTGAGCGTCGGCGCCCTGCTGGATCAATATCGTTTTCGCTCGCTGAGCCCCAGGACGCGCATGAGCGGGCTGCTCGGCAGGCCCCTCGGACATTCGCTTTCCCCCCGCCTTCACAATGAGGCTTACGCCACGCTGAGCCTCGATTGGGTCTACGTGCCGTTCGAGTCCGAATCGGTCGAAGATCTGCGTGATTTCATGATCGCGCTCGAGATTTCGGGGGTGAGCGTCACCCTTCCTCATAAGGAGCAGGTACTTTCCGAGCTGGACGAGATGGAGCCCCTGGTGCGCGACCTGGGGGCCGCGAACACCATTGTGCGCAGCGGCGGCCGGCTGCGAGGCCACAACACCGATGCAGAAGCCGCACTGGCACCGCTACGCAAACGGATCCCGCTTCAGGACAAGAAGGTGGTGCTCCTTGGAGCTGGAGGTGCGGCGCGCGCCTTTGCCTTCATGCTGCCCCGGGAAGGCTGCACGGTGACGGTGTACAACCGTACCGAGGAGAGGGCAAAGGCTCTGGCCTGTCAGGCCGGGATCGCGTGGGGCCGCTGGAATGATCTGGCCGCAGATCCGTACGATCTGCTGATCCAGACGACACCCGTGGGAATGCACCCGCGGGTAGAGGAGATGCCGGTCCCCCGGGAGTGGCTGCGGGGCTCGCTCATCTACGACATCATTTACAACCCGGCGGAGACCGCGCTATTGCGGGCTGCGCGCTCGAGGGGAATCGAAACGTTGGATGGCGTGGAGATGTTCGTGGGGCAGGCCGCGGCGCAGTTCGAACTGTTCACAGGCGTTAACGCCCCGCGAGAGACGATGAACAGGGTTATGCGGACCGTTTGACGCTCTCGAAAGGGGTGCGTTAGCATGGCCGGAAGGGAGCTTCCCGAGGAATGGTTGATCACCCCGCAGCCGACAGCGACGAGATCCGCTACTCACGTCAGGTCCTCTTTGAAGGGATCGGTAAAGAGGGGCAGCAGCGCCTGGGCGTGGCCCGGGTGGCAATTGTGGGCTGTGGTGCGTTGGGCTGCTTTCACGCCACCCTCCTGGCAAGAGCCGGGGTGGGCAGGTTACGCCTGATCGATCGGGACTTTGTCGAGTTCAGCAACCTGCAGCGTCAGATCCTCTTCGATGAAGAGGATGCGCGACAGATCCTGCCCAAGGCAGGCGCCGCACAACAAAAGCTTCAGCGCGTCAACTCACGCATCCGCATCGATGCTGAGATCGAGGACCTGAACTCCGGGAACGCGCACCGGCTTCTCTCTGATGTGGATTTAATCCTCGACGGCAGTGATAATTTCGAGGTCCGGTTGCTGGTGAACGATTTCGCAGTAGCCCGGAATGTGCCCTGGATCTACGGTGCCTGTGTGGGCTCCTATGGGCTCACGTTCACCATCATCCCGGGCGAGACTCCCTGCCTGAGGTGCCTCTTTGAGAGCGCCCCACCCCCCGGAACCATGCCGACGTGTGACACCGCCGGCGTCCTGGGGTCGATCGTATCGGTCATTTCGGGCCTGCAGACCGCCGAGGCGCTGAAGCTCCTGGCAGGACGCCGGGAAGCCCTCAACCCTGGTTTGCAGGCCGTGGATGTCTGGGAGGGGCGATTGCAGACGGTCTCCCTGGGTCCGGGCTCCCGGAGGAGCGATTGCCCCGCCTGCGGGCGCAGGGAGTTCGAGCACCTCGAGGGCAGGGTGGAATCGAACGCGGTCATGCTATGTGGCCGGGATTCCGTGCAGGTCCGGCCTCTGAGTGCGGGGAAGGTCGATCTCGAAAGGCTGGAGAAAAAGCTTGCCCCGCTCGGCGGGGTCGAACGAAACCGCTACCTGTTGCGGGCCAGGATTGAACCTTACCTGATCACCGTCTTTACGGACGGCAGGGCCATCATTACGGGCACCCGGGATGAAGGAGTCGCACGGAGTGTCTACGCTCGCTATATCGGCCACTGAAGGGCCGGCATGGACCCGGGAGGGCTTGCGGCCAGCCTCAAGTCGCGCTAGAATTCGTTTCAGGCTAATTTCCGGGGTGACCCGGGGAGGGTTAGACCATCGATAGGCGTTAAAAAACGCCGAACACTAAAGATCCTGACATCTGTCTTATCAAGAGTGGGTGAGGGACAGGCCCTGTGAGCCCACGGCAACCGGTTCCGGCAGGCCCGGAACGGCCGGTGCCAACTCCTGCAGAAGCGAAAAGCTTCTGATAGATGAGGTAGACAGAAGCGATCCTAAAGCTAAAACCTCTTCTATCTTGGAAGAGGTTTTTTTTTACCCCTGATTCCAGTCCGGGCCGGGAGCCGGGGGAAGGAGCGTTACATGTCGTTCGTACGTTGCATGAAGTGTCGCGAGTGTGGCCGAGAGGTCCCGGTTCGGCCCCAGGCGATCTGCGAGGGATGCTTTGGGCCGCTCGAGCTCAAATACGACTACGAGGCGATCGGTCGTGCTGTGCGTCGTTCCGATCTGGCGAACCGCCCCGCATCGATGTGGCGCTACCGTGAGCTGCTGCCGACCGGGACGGACCGGCCGGTGGGCGAGGAGGTCGGATTCACGCCACTCGTGCCGGCCCCGCGCCTTGGAAAGGCTCTGGGAATTCGCTCTCTCTTTCTCAAGAACGACGCCGTCAACTTTCCGACCCTTTCGTTCAAGGACCGGGTGGTGTCGGTGGCATTGACCCAGGCTCGCGAGTTTGGTTTCAAGGTCGTGGGCTGCGCATCCACGGGGAACCTCGCCAATGCGGTCGCCGCCCAGGGGGTTCGCGCGGGCTTCGAGACCTACATCCTGGTGCCGGAGGATCTGGAGACGCTCAAGATCATCGGTACAGCAGTCTTCGGTTCGCGGCTCATTGCGGTGCGGGGCGACTATGACCAGGTCAACCGCCTGTGCAGCGAGATTGCCTTTACCTACGACTGGGGACTGGTGAACGTCAACCTGCGCGCCTTCTACGCCGAAGGTTCCAAGACCCAGGGCTTTGAGATTGCCGAGCAGCTGGGCTGGAAGCTACCGGCGCACGTGGTGGTTCCGATGGCCGGAGGTGCGCTCATCGGCAAGGTGGCGAAAGCCTTTGAGGAGCTCTCGCGCCTTGGCTGGGTAGACGAGCGCCGGGTGCGATTTCACGGAGCGCAGGCAAGCGGCTGTGCGCCAATCACCACAGCGGTCAAGCAAGGGTGGGACGAGGTGCGCCCGGTCCGCGCCCACACCATCGCGCGCTCGCTGGCCATCGGTAACCCTGCCGACGGCTACTACGCCATGCAACTCATCCGTTCATCCGGCGGATGGGGGGAGGACGCCACCGACGAGGAGCTCGTCGATGGGATTCGCCTGCTGGCGGAGACAGAAGGGATTTTTTCCGAGACGGCGGGCGGTGTCACGGTTGCGGTGGCCCGCAAGCTGGTCGCACAAGGCCGCATCGGCGGGGATGGGCCGGTGGTTCTGTGTATCACAGGCAACGGCCTGAAGACTGCGGAGTGCGTTGCCTCCTGCGCCCGTCCGACCGCCACCATCAACCCACGACTTGAGGAGTTCCGGAAGGTTGTCGACGGAGCGTCCGGCAACGAGGTTGAAACTGAAGTTGAGGCCGCAGACAGTGGCCGAGAAATATCGACCGCGACCGATGTCAATGCGACTCCGGTGCGGGAAACTTTGGCATGAGGAGTCATCAAGAATGAAACAAGCTGCTTTGAGACCCACACCGGCACCGCACGGCGGCAAGCTGGTGCAGCGGGTCCTGGACACTAAACTCGTCGAACGTGCCCTGCGCGCGGCCCGCACCCTACCCTATCTCACCGTCGGCCGCGAGGTGATCGTCAACATGGAGATGATTGCCACGGGGGTTCTGAGTCCCCTCGAGGGGTTCATGGGCTCAAAGGATTACCGGAGCGTGCTCGATCGGGGGCGTCTCGCCGATGGACTGCCGTGGACAATGCCGATCACGTTTTCTCCCAGCACTCACGGTCGCGAGCAAACGGTCGAGAAGCTCAGGGAAGGTCATGAGGTAGCCCTCCTCGACGAAGAAAGCCGCGAACCGGTCGCCATCCTGCATCTGGAGGAGATATTCAGCTACGACAAGGACGAGCGCGCCCAGAAAGTGTTCGGAACTACCGACCGAAAGCATCCAGGAGTGGATCACATCTACCGCAACATGGGTGATCTGCTGCTGTCAGGAACCATCGATCTGCTGAGGCGTACCCACTGGGGACCGTTCGAGAAGTACCGTCTCGAACCGAAGGAAACCTGGCGCATTTTCTACGAGGAACGCAAGTGGGAGACGGTGGTCGCCTTCCAGACGGCCAACCCTCTGCACAGGGGGCATGAATACCTGCAGAAGTGCGCCATGGAGCTGTACGACGGACTGTTCATCCATCCGATCGTGGAGACAACTCGCAAGGCCTATTTCCGCAATGAATTTCGCATCATGGCGTACGAGGCGGCCCTCGATACCTACTACCCGAAGGATCGAGTGGTGCTGGCCCCGCTGCGGGTCACCATGAATTACGCCGGCCCGCGTGAGGCAATCCTGCATGCCATCATTCGCAAGAACTGTGGATGCACCCACCTCATCCTGGGCCGTGATCACGCCGGGTTCGGTAAGCTCTACGCTCCTTACGCTGCCCAGGAGATCTTCAAGGATTACTCTCCCGAGGAAATCGGCATCACGCCGATCTTCTTCAAGGAAACCTTTTACTGCGCCCGATGTGCCTGCATGGCCACCGAGAAGACCTGCCCGCACGGCCCCGAGTTCCATATCACCATGAGCGGCACCGGAGTACAGGACATGCTGCGCTACGGCTACCTGCCACCGAAGGAGGTCCTGCGCCCGGAGGTCGGCCAGATCATCATTCAGGGAATCCAGCCCAAGGGCCTGAACGAGGAGGGCCAGGCCATCAAGCCGCCCGCGGATACCGTGCTCGGCCTGTTTCCCTCCTATGTCACACACCACCGCCTCGGCGGGGCAGAACGCCAGAAACCTCTCGACCCGGCGACCCTGACCGTGAGGGACATCGAGGCCGCCCTCCAGGATGTGCGGGAGAACGCGGCGACGATTTATAGTGACATCTCGGAGGCGATCGCCCATCGCTTCGACACCTCCAGGGCCCTGGAAAACCGCCAGCGCTCGGAAGCGCTGGGGGAGGCACTCAAGCGCCAGGAGCGCCTGATCGAGATCCTGGAGGAGAAGGTGGAGGACGCTCCAGAGACGGTTCCCGACCCGTTCATGTACCAGGACAAGGAAGAAGCCCGCAAGGAACTCGAGGTAGCGCGGCGGATCTACAAAGAGATGCAGAAGCCTCTGGAGCCGGAGGAGTTCCGGCACCGCATCTGGAATCCCATGGAATATGAGAGGTACACGCGCTGAAATGGTGCTTGACGCGATGGGTTCAGATAGGTAAGGTATAGAAGTTAGGACATTTGCATATGCCGTCCAAAGCGCAGATCCTGATTGCAGTACCCCGGACACCGCCGGCAGCCGCCGCCGAAGGGGACTTCTGCGCTGCGGGCAACTATACCTGGCATCACCACACCCGCTGAGCGGGCCGTTGCTCGGTCGCCCATAAGTCACGACCGACCGCTGTCCGCTCCGCTGCTAACCGGGGTGGGGATGTCGTTCGAGCCTCTTCCCCGGCCGGGGAAGGGGTTTTTCACTTTATGGTACGCAACACTCGATCACGGTTGCTGCAGCGCGTCCCCTCGGGGGTGCAGCATTATGGCCTCGCTGAAGTGCGCCGGCGTCGGGCCGTAGAGGCCGCCCTCACGGCGTCCCTTCGCGGCTGGTCGTATGAGGAGGTCATCCTCCCCATCCTCGACTATGAGGAGGTCTTCCGGCGCAGCGTTGGAGACCGCAGCAATGGACGCATGTACCGCCTCATCGATCCTGAAGGCCATGTCGTTGGGGTGCGTCCAGACCTCACCCCTCTCGTCGCCAAGCTCGTGGCCACCGGGCTCAGAGGGGAACGCCTGCCGATCCGGGTCTTCTACAGCGGCGAAGTGGTCCGCCCCCAGGGTCCAAAGACGCTCGGGCAGGGCGAGTTCCACCAGATCGGCTTCGAGCAGGTCGGGGGTGACTCCAGTCCCGCCGATCTGGAGATTGCTGTTGTGGCGCTGGAGGCCCTGCGGGCCGCCGGGCTGATCTCAGCCCGCATGATGCTTGGCCACAGCGGTATTCTGCCTGCACTCGTCCGCAAGGCGGGCCTCCGCCCTGAGACCACCTCAGAGGTTGAACGCTCCATCGACCGCCACCGGCACCAGGGACTCGAAGCCGCCCTCTCCAGAGCCTGCGTGGCCACGCCCCTGAAGCGCGTCTTCCGCGCACTGATGCGTCGCACCCGAAGACCCCAAGATCTTGCCGCCCTGGGCAAGCAGGCAGGGTCCACGGTCGAACGCTGCTTGCTGGAGCTTCGTCGTCTCTGGGAGGACCTCCAGGATCTTGGCTACGGCGACCAGGTGGGGGTCGATCTGGCCGAGGTCGGAGGCTTTGGCTACTACACGGGCGTGCGCTTCCGGGTCTACGCCAACGGAGTCGGCTTTGCTGTCGGTGGCGGAGGGCGGTATGACAAGCTCCTGGAGCATTTCGGCTCTGCACAGCCAGCCGTGGGCTTCTCTTTCGGCCTCGACCGCCTGCTGCGGGCGCTCGAGGCGACGGGGGTCACACCTGCGACCGCTTCGGTACCGGCTCGCGCCGTGCGAAGCCCGGGTCACAGCCGCGTCGGGGCCCTCGAGCAGGCACTCGACCTGAGGCGCCGGGGAAAGAGGGTGAGACTATGCTGAGCGTCGCCCTGCCGACGGGCCGCCTGCTGAAACCGGCCCGGGCTCTGCTGTCGCTGGGGGGTTGGAAGCTTCCGGTGCGGCTCGAAGAGCGTCGGCGGCTGATTCTCGAAGCCGGCAAACCGCCCACGCGGTTCATCTTTGTCAAGCCGTCCGACGTTCCTGTCTATGTCGAGTATGGCATCGCAGATGCCGGAATCGCCGGCGCCGACGTGCTGTGGGAGTCGATGGCGGATGTGCTCGAGCCTCTGGATCTCGAGATCGGGCGCTGCAGGCTGGTGGTGGCCGGGCGTAACGGCCAGTCACTGGCGATCGACGGCACAGGTACGCTGCGTGTGGCCACAAAATACCCGCGGCTGACGAGAGAGCACTTTCATGCGCGCGGACAGCATGTGGAGGTCATTCCGCTTGGAGGTTCGGTCGAGCTAGCGCCGCAGCTGGGCCTGGCTGATGTCATCGTCGATCTGGTTGAATCCGGCCGCACGCTGGCCGAGAACGGCCTGGTGGTTCTCGAGGAGATTGGCGCCATCTCGGCTCGATGGATCCTGAACCGTTCTCGTATGGCGATGTGCGGCGATGAGATTGAGCGCATGACCGATCGCTTGTCCAGAGCGATGCTCGCGATGCGGAGAAAGAAATGACGCTCGCCATGTACAGGGTTGACAGCTCGGACTCGGAGAGCTTCCTGCTGCGTCTCGCGGCACGGGGCGTTGAGCGGCTCGGCGAGGCAGAGAAGGTTGCCCGGGGGGTGATTTGCCAGGTTGAGGCGGAAGGGGATTCTGCGCTGGTAAGGCTGGGGAAACAATACGATGGTGTGGACATGCGCGCCGAGGAAATCAGGGTGCCGATCGATCGAGTCCGGCAGATTGCTGCGACTGCTCCTGCTGAGGTCCGCGGCGCGTTGAAGCAGGCGGCATCGCGTATCCAACGCTTCCACGAGGCCCAGCGGCAGGCGCTCAGGGACTTCGAGATCGAGGTGGAGGGCGTGCGCATGGGGCAGCGCGCGATGCCAATCGATCGCGCCGGGGTCTACGTACCGGGCGGTAAGGCAGCCTATCCCTCCACGGTTCTGATGAATGTCATTCCGGCCCGGATCGCGGGAGTGGCCGGGATCGCCGTCGCCACTCCTCCCGGTTCCCTGGAGCGAAACCCCGCGGTGGCCGCGGCTCTCGAGCTGATGGACATCAATGAAGTGTATTGCCTGGGTGGGGCCCAGGCGGTTGCGGCCCTGGCGCTCGGCACCGAAACTGTGCGGGCTGTGGACAAGATTGTCGGACCCGGAAACCTTTTCGTGAGCGCCGCTAAACGTCTGGTGGCCGGGCGTGTCGGAATCGATGCGATTGCCGGCCCCACCGAAGTTCTCGTAGTCGCGGACGGCACTGCCCGACCCGCGTGGATTGCAGCCGATCTACTGGCACAGGCCGAGCATGACGAGGAGGCTTCCTCTGTAGCTCTGGTTCCAACAGCCGAGATGGCGGCGGAGGTCGGACGTGAGGTGAAGCAGCAGATCGAGGTTCTGCCCCGGAAGGAGATCATCCGCGCCAGCCTGGTGCGGTACGGGGCCGTTCTCGTGTACTCCTCCCGGGAGGAGGCGACCGTGACCCTCAACCGCATCGCGCCCGAGCACCTCGCCCTGCATGTGCGGGAACCGCGAACGTGGCATGCATCGGTGCGCCACGCGGGCTCAGTGTTTCTAGGCGAACACGCCGCCGAAGTTCTGGGAGATTACGGCTGTGGACCCAACCATGTTCTGCCCACCATGCGGAGCAGCCGCTTCGAGTCGGCCCTGGGCGTGACGTCATTTCTTCGGCTAGAGCAGTGGCTCGAAGCCGATTCCGACGCCGCGCGGCGGGCCGCAGACATGGTGGAAACCCTGGCCCGTGCTGAGGGCTTCGAGGCGCACGCCCGCGCCATGTCGGCGCGCCGGGAGGTCGGTTCATGAATTCGCTCCGCCCCGCGCTGAGACAACTGCATCCTTACTCGCTTCGCCCCGAGACGGCCCGTGTGCGGCTCAACCGCAACGAGAGTCCGTTCGACTGGCCCCAGGAGTGGAAACAGGCGCTGCTCGAACGCGTTCAGGAACGCGCCTGGAACCGGTACCCGGAGTTTGTGCCTCGGAGCCTGGTCAGTGCCCTGGCACGCCGCTGGAACTGGCCGGAAGAGGGGATCGCAGTTGGAAACGGTTCCAACGAGCTTCTGCAGGCGCTGATCCTGGCGACCCTCGAGCCCGGGCGCAGCGTGCTCACGGTCGAACCCACGTTCGTCCTGTACGCGCTTCAGGCCCGCGTGGCCGGTGCACAGGTGCTGATCGAAACGCTCGGTACAGACTTGCGGTACGATGCGGTTCATCTCGGTGAGCGCTTGCGGGCAACCGGAGCGACCGTGCTCTTCCTCTGTTCCCCGAACAATCCGACCGGCTCGTGGATTGACCCGGATGACATCGCAGAACTGGCGCGACGCGCGCCCGACACCCTTATCGTGATCGACGAGGCGTACGGGGAATTCGCCAAGCGCACTGTTCTGGAACTACGTCCCAGGCCGACGAACCTGGCGGTGCTGAAGACTTTTTCAAAAGCTGGGAGCCTTGCGGGCCTGCGAATCGGCTACTTGTGTGCCTCCCGCGAGATCGTGCGTGCCGTGGTCCAGGTCAAAATGCCGTACAGCGTCAACTTTTTCTCCATGCTGGCCGCTGAGCGTGCCATCGAGGGGAGAGAGTTACTGGAACAGCAGGTGAAGATCCTGATCTCCGAACGTGAGCGGCTGCGGACGGCAATGGAATCAATGACAGGAGTCAGGGTTTATCCTTCACAGGCCAACTTTCTGCTCTTCGAGGTTGACGATGCACAGCGGGTGTTCCGGGCGCTCTTGGACAACGAGGTTCTCGTCCGGGATGTCAGCGGAGGCCATCCGATCCTGTCCCGATCTCTGCGAGTAACGATCGGCAGGCCGGAGGAAAATGACCTCTTTCTGGGCGCGCTCCGGCAAACAATGGAGGAGAAGTGAGACGCCCCGTATCAGGCCGTGGCCACAGGCGTGGCACCTGTGAACACCGTACCACCGAGACCCAGGTCTCCGTCACCATGGATCTGGATGGCAAAGGCAGGGCGAAAGTACAAACCGGGATCGGTTTCATGGATCACATGCTGTCCATCCTGGCCAGGCATGCTCTCATCGACCTTAACGTGCGATGCACCGGAGATCTGCAGGTGGACGCTCACCACAGCGTTGAGGACCTTGGGATCGCCATGGGCGAGGCCCTGAAACAGGCGCTCGGAGAGAAGCGTGGAATCCGCCGCTTTGGCTCCTTCCTCGCACCCCTCGATGAAGCCCTGGCGAGAGCGGTCATTGATCTGTCGGGGCGTCCATTTCTGGTCTACCGGATCCCGCTGCGGCGGCAGCGGATTGGAGAAATGGACAGCGAGCTTTTCGAGGATTTCTTCAATGCGCTCGTGGACAGGGGTAGGCTGAACCTTCATCTGGATCTGCTGCGCGGCCGAAATTCACACCACTGTATTGAAGCCGCTTTCAAGGCGTTTGCGCGTGCTCTACGCGAAGCGGTGTCGCGCGATCAACGCGAGCGTGGTGTGCCTTCGACGAAGGGAAGCCTGTGATCGATCCAGTACTGATCGTCGACTACGGAATGGGCAACGTCGCGAGCGTGTTGAACGCTTTCACCCGTCTCGGAGTGAAGGCTCGCTTGAGCGATCGTCCGCAGGAAATCTCCGCCGCCCGGAGTTTGGTTCTACCTGGGGTGGGGGCATTTGGAGACGCGGTTGAGGAGATCGATCGAAGAGACCTGCGGAAGCCGATCCTGGGAGCGGTGCGCGGGGGTGCTTCGTTGCTCGGGATCTGCCTGGGCATGCAGCTGCTATTTGACGTATCGGACGAGAATGAAGGTACGCAAGGTCTCGGGCTCCTGCACGGTAGGGTTCGGAGACTCCCAGGGGGAGTGCGAGTCCCACACATCGGCTGGAACCAGATTGAGGACCTGCGCCCGGCGCCGATTCTCGAGGGGCTTCAACCCGGTGAGCATCTGTACTTCGTGCACTCCTATTACGTCGAGCCACTTCCTGAACTGGTGGTGGCGTGGGTGGACTATGGACTCCGATTCGCTGCAGTGGCGGGATCGGGGAAAGTCTGGGGGATACAGCCCCATCCCGAGAAAAGTCAGCGCCCCGGGGAAACCATCCTGCGCAATTTCATCGGCCTGAGTGATACTGGCGGTAAGGGTGGAGAGATCTGTGCCTGAGCTAATCCCGGCAATCGACTTGAGAAAAGGGCGCTGTGTGCGCCTGACCCAGGGCCGGTCCGACCAGGAGGTGGCCTACGGGGATGATCCGCTCGAGCAAGGTTTGCGCTGGGTGAGGGCGGGGGCACGACGGTTACATGTTGTGGATCTCGATGGAGCTTTTGCCGGTCGCGTCATGCAGATTGAGGCCATCGCCACACTTGCGCGTGGTTGCGATGTGCCCATCCAGATGGGGGGCGGTCTTAGAACCGAAGCGGATTTAGAATCAGTCTTTTCTGCGGGGGTGGCGCGGGCCATCATTGGAACTGCAGCCCTCGAGGATCCCCAAATGCTCGAGCGTGCCCTCGAGCGCTGGGGAGATCGGATCGGGGTGGCGGTGGATGTACGTCGTGGACAACCCGTGGTGCGTGGCTGGCTGGAAACGAGCGATGCACCCCTTGAAGAACTTCTCGCCAGAATGCGCGCGCTTGGGGTTCAGCGAGTCGTGTGCACCGATGTGACGCGGGACGGTACCCTGCAAGGCCCCAACCTGATCCTGGTTGCCCAGGTGGCCCGGCTTTTCGGAAGGGCCGTGATTGCCTCGGGTGGCTTCTCCACGCTCGAAGACCTGATCCGGGCGCGGCGCCTGGAGTTGCTGGGTCTGGAGGGTGTGATCGTAGGCAAGGCCCTCTACGAGGCACGTTTTGAGGTACGCGAGGCAATGAAGGCCATCGGTGATCGCGTTCAATCGCCTGGAGGAGAGAACTGACGTGCTGGCTCATCGAATCATTCCTTGCCTCGATGTCAGACAGGGACGCGTGGTCAAGGGCGTGAAGTTCGTCGATATCGTCGATGCTGGAGATCCGGCTGACTGTGCCGCCGCTTATGATGCACAGGGCGCGGACGAGCTGGTGTTTCTCGACATCACCGCCTCCCACGAACGGCGCGGAATCGTCGGGTCCCTCGTCGAGCGGGTAGCGCGGGTGCTGTCGATCCCCTTCACAGTGGGTGGCGGAATCGCGGAGATCGACGAGATTCGGGACATTCTTCGTGCCGGTGCCGACAAGGTCTCCCTCAACTCCTCGGTCCTGAAGCGGCCTGCGCTGATCGAGGAGGCCGCGGGGCGCTTCGGGTGCCAGTGCGTCGTAGTGGCAATTGACGCGCGGCGCAAGCAAGACGGTACCTACGAAGTCTTCAAGAACGGGGGCCGGATCCCCACGGGGCGTGATGTGGTGGCATGGGCCCGTGAAGCAGAACGCCTCGGCGCGGGGGAAATCCTGCTCACCAGCATGGATCGGGATGGAACCCGTGATGGCTACGAGATCGAGCTCACACGCCGTATCACTGAAGCTGTCGGCATTCCTGTCATCGCCTCGGGAGGCTGCGGTAGCGCCGATCATGTGGCCGAAGTCCTGCAGCGCGGCGGTGCCAGTGCCGCCCTCGCAGCTTCGATATTCCACTTCGGAGTTCTGAGCGTGCCTCAACTCAAGAATTACCTGGCCGCGAAGCACATCCCCGTTCGCCCTGTGACCGCGACCGAGGCGGGGCCGCTGAGGGCAGAAGCATGAAGAAGAAACAATCTGCGATCCGATTCGGCAAGGCACGTCTGGTCCCTGCGATCATCCAGGACCGATCATCGGGACGTGTGCTGATGCTGGCCTACATGAACCGGCGGGCCGTCAAGGAGACCCTCGAGAGCGGCCAGAGTGTCTTCTGGAGCCGCAGCCGCAGGGAACTGTGGCGCAAAGGAGAAACCAGCGGCCATGTGCAGAAGGTCCGATCCGTTTCGATGGACTGCGATCAGGACGCGCTGCTATTGCAGGTTGACAGCGCCGGACCGGCCTGCCACACGGGGCGCACATCCTGTTTCTTTGAACATCTGAAAGGCCGGCCGGCTGTGTCCGCCCATCACCCTGCGAAGGGGAGTGCGGCGATTCTGGACGAGCTCGATGCTGTCATCCGGTCACGGAAAGGCGCACCACCGGAAGACTCCTATACGGCAAAGCTCTTCGCCGCCGGCCTCGACCGTATCCTTCGAAAGGTGGGTGAAGAATCCGCTGAAGTGGTCATCGCCGCCAAAAATCCCGACCCGCACCTCCTCGCACAGGAAGCCGCTGATCTGGTGTATCACCTGCTGGTTCTGCTGGTTGAACGCGGCGTCGGGCTTGCCGGGATGGCCAGAGTTCTCGAAAAAAGACGAAAAGGAGGGAAGCGATGACTCTCCCGAGGATATTGATTGGCGCGGGTCTGGTCGTGAGTCTGGCCGCGTGTGCGAGCAGCCCAGCCGTTCAGAAGCTCGAGTCCACGAGCCGCACGCTGGGGCCCTTCGTCTACTACGAGGAGGGGTCGCAGGTTCTCATCACCGTGGGCACGAACGCCACACGTCAGCGGCCGGAAGAGCCATATTTTCCGATCGAGATTGGCATCGCCAACAAGCAACACCGGGATGTGATCAGGGTCACCCGGGAGATGTTCACCATGCAGGTGGCGGATGGCGAGGAGATTCATGTGGCCACCGCACCCGAAATTATTTCAGGTTACAAGCCAGTCAATGCCGATCGACTTCTGTTTAACAGCCGACAATGGACCGGGATGTATTTTGATCGTTACCGCCCGGTGCCGAGCCGGTTCTATCCTAACTCCCAGCGGCGAAGCGGTCTTGTTCAGGAGATGGTCGAACTCGGTTCCGGGACATTTTTTCAGGATATTCTGTATTTCAAGAACCCGGGTTTTTCTTTGAGCGGGCA
>JAPUKU010000038.1 GCA_027295505.1 Acidobacteriota bacterium | reverse complement strand
TTCGGTTTCAACGTCCGTATCCTAATAATCTCGTAAACAAGCTCAAGCGTCGTGATCTGCGAATTCTCGCCATCGCAGTCGGGGCTGCGCTGGGGCACCCGTTTGTGGCGCTGCTGGCCATCGGATCGCTCACTCACCTTGCCGTGTTCCAAATAATGGTGTCCGGCTGGCATACCACTCGCGCGCTCCATCCATCGCAGGTTCCGCTGGGCGTCCCCGTTGGCGCTACGGCTGGCCATGCGGGCGGAGCTACGGCCGTGGTTTCCCCGATCAGCGGGTTCCCGCCTGCGCAGACTGGCGAGCCGGTCGAGGTTGGGGGTGCGTAAACGCTCGCGACGTCACCGCATCACCGAATAGGTCACTGTCCTTCCGCCTGGCCACCTGACCCAAGTGGATGCCGCCGCGGAGCCGGCCAGGATCGAACTTCCGCCGTCTTGCTCATGTAGCATGAGGCCAAGGCAGATTTGAACTACCGACCTCACGCTTATCAGATACGAGACTAGCGCTCGTGAGCGATGGTGAGCGCTGGAAACAGGGGGATTCGGACGATTTTGCGCTGGTGAGCGCTGGCCAGCGCTGGTGGGCGATGATACAGGTTGTGCTACAGCTTTCTAAGCGCCCGCCACCGTCCGAGTAGAGGATTTGAATCGGGACGGGGCCAAGAACGGGCCACGTCGACCGAGGCTGATGTGTCTGAGCCCGCGCCAACGCCTGGCAGCTCACAGCGTCAAGGCGGAGGAGATTCAGAAGCGACTGGACACTAAGTGGTAGGAGGCCAGGCGTTAATCCGAACCCTTGTGGGGGGCGCGTCGCGGCTGCGGCTCTTGCCGCACGGGAAGTCGGGGTCCTCCCCCCTGAACAACAGCCGGACGAGGCCCGGAACCTCCAGCTCCAGAACCAAGCGGAACAGATCAGAGGGACAGCATCCGAAACGACGAAAAGGGCCCTTCATCTCGCTCTTGATAACGAGCGGTAACTGGGTGACGTTGCGCCTCGATACTGTTCGTTCGGGGCGGTTGACGCTTTTCTCAGTTGCATTCCCCATCCATGACCCCACTCAGGAGACCCACCATGCGTAGCCCCTTGCTCGCGTCGATGATGGCGCTGGCGTTCGTGGTTCCCGCCACCATCAACGGGCAGCAATCGGCGGATCGAGCTGCGGTGCAGCGGGTGATCACGACCTTCGCGGACGGAATCCACACCAATGCGCTTGCCGACATCGACGCGCTCTTCGCGCCGAGCGGCGTCCACATCCTTATCGATAACCAGGCGCTGCACGGTTGGGCCGAGTACCGTGACTTTCACCTCAAGCCCGAAATGGCGCGCTACTCAGGCCTGCGCTACGCCCACACAGGGATCGAGTCCTCCGTGCGCGGGAACATCGCCTGGGCCGCCTTCCGCTGGCAGATGTCCAGTGCCGGGGACGGGCCTGCGCCAGTGCTGGGGCGCGGCAGTGCCGTCCTCGAAAAGATCAATGGCAGCTGGAAGATCGCGCACCTGCACCTCTCGAGGTAGCAGGGGAAATGTGGGCGCTAACCTCCAACAAGAGTGCGGCCCGCTGGGGCTGGGTGACGCCGGCGCGCGCGGCCGCGCTCTTCCTGCTAGCGGGCGTTGTGGCCCTCCTCGGCATGCCTGCCGAGGCCTTCGCTCACGGCGTAACGGCAGGAGACAAGGGCTTCATCATGGAGAGCAGCGGCATGCTCCTCGTGCCGTTCATGTACCTGGGTGCCAAGCACATGGTGACCGGGTACGACCACCTGCTCTTCCTTCTCGGGGTCATTTTCTTTCTGTATCGACTCAAAGACGTCGGGCTCTACGTCACGCTCTTCGCGGTCGGTCACTCGATCACGCTGCTGCTGGGGGTACTGACCGGCGTCAGTGTCTCGGCCTTCCTGATCGACGCGATCATCGGGCTGTCGGTGGTCTACAAGGCGCTAGACAACCTGGGTGCGTACCAGGTCTGGTTCGGGTTCCAGCCCGACACGCGAGCGGCTACGCTGATCTTCGGCCTATTTCATGGGTTCGGACTCGCGACAAAGATCCTCGACTTTCAGATGTCATCCGACGGCCTCGTGCCCAACCTTGTGGCCTTCAACGTCGGTGTGGAGGTGGGACAACTCCTGGCCCTGAGCGCGATCCTGATCGCGATGAGCTACTGGCGCCGCACCGGCTCCTTCGCGCGCCACGCATACTCTGCCAACGTCGCAATCATGACCGCCGGCTTCGTCTTGATGGGCTATCAACTCGTCGGCTACTTCGTTTTCAACCAAGGATAGGTGCAAGCCATGTTCCAAGCGCCCGCTCCACCCCCGGATGCGCTCCCCGCTCCGCGCGCGCTCCGGCGTTCGACCATCATAGCCCTGTGCACGGCCACCGCGCTGCTCATCACTGTCGTGCTCCCCGCCGAGTACGGGGTTGATCCCACGGGGGTCGGCCAGCTCCTCGGCCTCAAGCGAATGGGAGAGATCAAGGTCGCCCTCGCGCTCGAGGCCGAGGCGGACGCGGCAGCAGATGCGGCGGCGCTGGCCGCCGAGGAAGTGGCCGCCGCGACCTTTGCAGCGTCCTCCGAGAGTGCCCCTACTGAAGCCGCATCGGACGAAGGCGGCGGCACCCTGGAGATGGCGGAAATCGTCCTGCAGCCCGACGAAGGGAAGGAGATCAAGCTGGTGATGAGGGAGGGGGCCAGCATTCGCTACGAATGGTGGACGATCGGGGGCGTCGTGAACTTCGAAACCCATGCGGACCCACCGGTCGCGCAGGCGGGGTCCTACCATAGTTACAGCAAGGGGCAGGACCAGACTTCGGACGAAGGCGTGCTGACCGCCGCCTTTGACGGCCTGCACGGATGGTCCTGGCGCAACCGCACGAAGGAGGTGGTCACCGTCACCCTACGGGTCGAAGGTGACTTCCAGGAACTACGTGAGATCAGGTAGCGGCGGCCGCTCGACGGCCGTCCGCTTCTGCTACACCTCGCCGCCGGCTCTCGATCACAGCAAAACCCCGCAGGCGGTAAGGGCCATACGGGGCTCATACTTGCAAAGTGGGCCTGGGAAGATTTGAACTTCCGACCTCACGCTTATCAGATATGAGACTAGCGATGGTGGGCGATGTCACAGGTTGTGCTACAGCTTTCCGAGCGGGGACGACCATCTGAGTGCGAATCTTGGAACAGGACGGGTTCCAAAATGCGCCATATCGACCAACAATGGCGTGGAGGGGACAACCTAATCCCCTGCCAGCTCACCGTTTAACGATCGCCTGGGTTTTGGAACAGGACGACCTCGGGATACCGGACAGCTACCGAGCGGCGTGATCCCGGCTCGGTGGACGGGGAATCCGCCCTCCATGCTGAGTCATGCACCCACGCCGGACGGGATGTCGACTAACGTACGATGCTGCTCACCGACCCCCGCGAGGTCATGACCGACCGAAAGGGTGTGGGGCCTCAACGGCGGCGTCGATAGTCTCCCGCTTTTCAGGCGCGAGCAGACCCTCGAGCACCGCGGCCATGGCCTGGCCTGAAACCATATATCATGTTATAACGTATACCGACATAACTGCTATATGGGATCGTCATGAGAACCAGATCTGACAAGTCGGGATCGCCGAGCAGCGCGGTTCTGTGGATCCTCTTCGCGGTCTGATATCGCGACCTCCATGGCTTCGGCATCTTGAAGGAGGTCGAGGAGCGCACGGCGGGGAAGGTGTCACTGCTTCCCAGCTCTCTGTATGCGACGATCAAGCGAATGCTGACCCAGGGTTGGATCGAAGAAGTCGACGACCCGGAGGCTGAGGCCGCGC
>JAPUKU010000037.1 GCA_027295505.1 Acidobacteriota bacterium | reverse complement strand
TCCGCAACTGTGGAAAAACACTGAAATAGTCGAGCATCCGCTGGCTCGATTTGAAGTCCGAGGGGCACACCAGCACCCTTTCGCTTCCGGGCTTTGTTTTCGGCTACTTAACAGAGCGATAGTCTAGCCCGATCTCCTGCTAGTGTCCACCTGGTGTCCACGCACAAGCACTGTGGAGACTTGGTGGGGCATGACATGGATTGTGCGGGGTTCCTGCGTCAGGGCTTGGAGAAGACAGTTTCTCCATCCTCGTCGTAGATTACTAGCCCAGACTCGACAGTGGGCAGTGAGCTGATCATTACCCTTGCTCAACCGTTCGACGACGTCACCCAAGTTCTGAGTTATCTACGCCTTTTTGTCTCGTATCTGAGGCTTTTCCGCACGTGAAGCCGACTGCCTCTAGGGCACCGCACTCACGAGAGCGCGTGCGACCTCATTATCGCATCGCCCGCTCCCGGGTGCCGCGACGCGGAGCGGCGCCGGAACTCCGGTTGAATTACGGCAGGGGGTGTCCTATATTGGAAAACTCGTACAGCCGCGGGATCGATCTCCCGGATCCTGAACGCCCCGATGGACTCACGCGAGCTCTCCGACACGAAAAACGCTAGCCAGGAGGCCTCCACGGCCGCCCCGCAGGGAGCCCGCTCGCTCAGGAAGAAGACGGTCTTCGCTCTGGTCATGCTCGCCGGCCTGCTGGGCTTTGTCGAGGCCGCCTTTGCGGCCTATTACTTCCTGGCCGTGCCCAGGGACCAGAGGTATCTCGTCGAGGCCACGCTCGGCCTGAGATCGAGCGAGCGCAATACCGTCCTGCGCTACCGTCCCCATCCGTATCTCAACTATGTCGGAAATCCGGACTATGTCTACCCGGACGGCCTGCGCCCGTACCACGAGATCGGCATCCGGGCCACCGATGTACCGCTCACGGAGCGCAGGCCCGGTGTGCTGCGCATCGTGGCCATGGGTGGCAGCACCACCTACGGCCATGCGTTCAGAGAGGCCAAAAACGTATGGCCGGAGATCGCCGGCGAGAGGCTCGCTTCGTCGCTCGGGGTCGAGATCGACACAATCAACATCGGTGTTATCAACTACACCACTTTCGAGCTCCTCGGTCTCGCCATGATGTGGCTTCCAGAGTTCCAGGCCGATATCGTCGTCGTGCATACGGGGCTCAACGACGCCTTCAGCGTGGGCTTCCCGGATGAAGGTGGACTGGATAACACGTCGTTTCGTCACTCGTGGGCGTACACTCCTGTGCCCGGTCTTGCCCGGATCTCCATGCGCCTGAGCTATTTGATCCGGGTCTCGGGCATGCGCTGGCTCTCCGAGAAGGGTTACATGATTGGCGACATGACCCCCTCGATGCAGTACGCGGTGCCTGCCCTGAACCAGGTTCGGGAAAACGTTCGCGGTGCAACCGGAAAGTATTTCCGCAGGAACCTCGAAACGCTCATCGTGCTCATCCGCAGGGCTGGCGCCACGCCCGTGCTGGCCAATATGCCGTTGAATCCGGCGATGGAACGGGGATTAGGTCCCTATTATGATGCGGTGTCGCAGGCGGTCATTCGCAACAACCGTATCATGGCAGAGGTCGGTGAGCAGGAGGGGGTTGTCGTTGCCGATCTATTCAGCCGGATGCGTGACTCCAGTGTGTTTCTGGATGCGGGACACGTGAACTCCCGGGGCATGGAGCGCAAGGCACAGATTATCGCCGAGGCTCTGGAGCCGATTGTTTCCCGGGAGCTGCAGTAGCGGTCCTGGTTCTGCCTACACTCTAGGCTGCTGCTGGGTGACACAGTGCATGGCCCCGCCTTCCTCCGTGAGGGAGACGGCGTCGATTCCGACAACCTCTCTTCCCGGAAACATCTCCCCAATGATCTCCTTGCCCTTCTGGTCGTCGGCATTTCCGAAGACGGGCACCAGGACGACACCATTTGCGACGTAGTAGTTCATGTAGGCGGCGTCCGTGAGAACGTTGGACCCGTACCAGCGGGGATCCTGGCTGATGCGGAGAACTCCGTTCCGGGGCGAGGGCAGAGGCACGAGGGTCAGGGATTTCCCGGACTCGGTGGTGGCGGCCCTGAGCTCTTCCAGATGCTTCTTGAAGTACGGATAGCGCGGATCGTTCTGATCGTCGGTCCACTGGTAGAGAACGGTCGTTTCGTTCACGAAGCGGGCGGCGATATCAATGTGGAAGTCTGTGCTGTCGCCCCAGCTCTCGCAAGCTTCCGGGGGAGCTCCGGAGAGCCAGATGAAATGCTTGACGCCCAGGTAGATCTTTAACAACTCCTCGATCTCCTCCTGGCTCTTGTCGGGGCTGCGGTTCGGGTTGATGATCGAGCTACGGGTCGCCATCAGTGTCCCCTGGCCGTTGACCTCGATGGCCCCTCCCTCGGTGATCAGCGGGGCCTTGAACACAGACAGCGACAGGGCTTCGCCTATTCTCGAAGGTACCCGGGCGTCTTCCTGGTGCTCGAAGCGGCCGCCCCATCCATTGAAGATCCAGTGGGTGATGGCGAGCTGTCCCTTGTCGTTGACCACGAAAATGGGGCCGTTGTCCCGCGCCCACACGTCGTCGTTCGGGATGACATGCGGGTCGACGTTGTCACCAGAGATGGCGTAATGCTCCAACTGGCGCTCGAAGTGCTCGCGGCGGCGCTCATCCTTGACCAGCACGTGAACCGTTTCGTGCTTCTGCAGTGTCGTGAGCATGTCCAGCCAGGTCCTCTCCAGCTTGAACTGGTGTCCCCGGTGTGAATCCTCGTGTGGCCACTGGAGCCAGGTGCCCTCGTGTTCTTCCCACTCGGCGGGCATGCGGAATTCTCGGTGATCGAGGGATGGTTGGCTCATGATGTTTCCTGGCTGGGATCTGAATCTATTCTAACCGGTCCGTAAACGCGGATCTATCCTCCAACCATGGGTCTTCAGCCCCCGTCTCCAGCGTGTTATCCTGAAGCCGCGCACCGGCGCGCATCCAGGAGGACATGCACGACCCCCGATCCAGAACGCCAGGAGACCGCTCGGTGCTGCGAGACAGCTTTCTTGGCTGGCAGTGCCGCATCCGGCAAATGGCAGTGCGCCAGCACGCCGGCTACCCGTTGCCCGGAATGAAACCCCGCGCGACGCATGAGGACGGCAGCGAGATGGCCGGGCCGATCACCATGGTGCTGCTTCGTTCCGAGCCGCAGGAGAGCACCAGCACCTTCCGGCACATCGTGAGACGGACCCAGGATCCGCTCGAAAGGCACGAAGCCGCGGTCAGGGTCCTCGCAGCCGCCTACTACCAGCATGCACGAGAGTTTTCTGACACCCTGACGGCGCTGTTCTCGATCAATTCGTCCACAGCGACAACCCTGCTCGCGGCGGCGAAATGCGTGCTGGTCTTTGAGCAGTTCAAGCAGATCTACCGGATACCCTGTACGGTTTCGGATCTCGAGCGCGACGACCCCGCCTGGCAGGCTACCTACTGGCACAACCACATGTTCAACCCGGCGCTGCCCGCCGCCGTCCGGGTTCTTGCCTTCACTCCAGACTGGAACGCCGCGGAAGCTGATCCATGGCCCGGCCCCGGCGGTGCCTCCGAACCCGGCAATTAAAACTTCTTGTAGGCGGCCTTGAGCTGAACGAGCGGGTGCCGCTTTGACATCTGGAACTTCAGCAGCAGCTCGCGCGCAATCATGTCACGTTCCTGCTGGTTGTCCGGCAGCTTCACATCATCGGGTACACTCACCCAGCCGTTGATGTTGCGATCGAAGACGGCTGCCTTGCCCTCTTCGTATCCCAGGTGAACATCTTCCAGCCAATTCAGATCCTGCCATCCCATGAGATTGATGTACTTCTTCAGGTACGGCGTGAGGTGGGAATGATCCGGCACCAGATTGACGTCGTAACGGTACCCGATATGCTGGCCGATCTCTTGCTCACGCTTGCTGTCGAGTCCATCCGAATCGAGGTAGCGGTCGATTTTTGCTTTCTTGCCCATCCGCAGATCTCCTAGTAACGGGTCATGTCGGGGCGGCCGACGGTGTACTGTGAGCCGGCCAGGGGAACCTGGGCCAGGGCCGATGCCTCCATCGTCAGGGCCGCGAGATCCTCGGGCTCCAGCGAATGAACGTTGGTCTTGCCGCAGGCGCGGGCGATCATCTGGCACTCGATGGTGAGACAGTGCAGGAAATTGAAAACGCGCTCCGCTGCCTCGTCAGGGTCGAGGCGTTTGCGCAGCTCCGGGTCCTGGGTGGTGATGCCCACGGGGCAACGACCGGTGTGGCAGTGGTAGCAGTACCCGGCCTCGACACCGATCTCCTTCTCGTAGTCTGCCTCGGGAATCTGCTTGTTGCAGTTGAGCGCCATCAGGGCTGAATGCCCGATGGCCACGGCATCTGCGCCCAGGGCCAGCGCCTTGGCGACGTCTCCGCCGTTGCGGATGCCGCCAGCGTAGACCAGCGAGATCTCGCCTGACTTTCCGAGGTCGTCAAATGCCTTGCGCGCCTGGCGGATGGCGGCAATGCCTGGTACGCCGGTCTCCTCGGTGGCGAGGTGGGGTCCAGCCCCGGTGGATCCCTCCATGCCGTCGAGATAGATGCTGTCGGGCCCGGTCTTGATGGCCATGCGCACGTCGTCGTAGACACGCGCCGCGCCCAGCTTCAGCTGGATCGGAATCTCGCCGTTGGTGGCCTCGCGGATTTCGTCGATCTTGAGCGCCAGGTCGTCGGGGCCCAGCCAGTCTGGATGGCGGGCCGGGGATCTCTGGTCGATTCCGGCCGGCAGGGAGCGCATCTCGGCCACCTGGTCGGTGACCTTCTGGCCCATGAGATGGCCTCCGAGGCCCACCTTACAGCCCTGGCCGATGAAGAACTCGCAGCCATCCGCCAGCTGCAGGTGGTGGGGATTGAAGCCGTAGCGCGACTGGATGCACTGATACAGCCATTTTTCCGAGAAACGCCGCTCATCGGGGATCATGCCGCCCTCACCCGAGCAGGTGGCGGTACCCGCCATGGTCGCACCGCGTGCCAGGGCCACCTTGGCTTCGTACGACAGCGAGCCGAAGCTCATTCCGGTGATGTAGATCGGAATGTCGAGCTCCAGGGGGCGTTTGGCACGGGGCCCGAGGACACTCTTCGTCAGGCACTTCTCGCGGTATCCCTCGATGACGAAGCGGGTCAGGGTGCCGGGCAAAAAGGTGAGATCGTCCCAGCTCGGGATCTTCTTGAAGATCGACATTCCGCGCATGCGGTAGCGGCCAAGCTCGGCCTTGATGTGGATATCGTCGATGACCGACGGCTGGAAAATGAAGCTCGAGCCGAGGATCGACTTGTTACGCTGTTTGCTCATGATTCCATTGCCTCCACAGTCCGCTCACAGGATAATTTTCTTCTCCGCCGGCTCCAGGTTGTCATAGTTCCAGAGCTGCTTGCCGGCCACAATCTTCTGCATTTTGGCGACACCCTTGGGTGCCTTGAGTCCGTACATGGCGAGCTTGCGCCCGAGCCACTTTATCTCGACGTCGGTCATCTCGCCGGGTATCGCATCCACGCCCAATGACTGGATCTTTCCTCCGACAAAGATGGTTCCGTCATACATCGAGTCCCCCAGGTTCATGCCAGCATCGCCCAGGATGACCATGCGCCCGCGCTGCATCATGAACGCGGAGAATGCCCCGGTGCGTCCACCCACGAGTATGGTGCCGCCCTTCATGTTGATTCCCGTGCGGGCGCCAACGTCTCCCTTGCACACCAGGTCACCGCCACGGATGGCGGCTCCGAAGCAGGAGCCGGCGTTCTTGTCGATCACGACGGTACCCGCCAGCATGTTCTCCGCGCAGGACCAGCCGACCCGGCCGTGGATCCGCACGTTCGGGCCGTCGATCAGTCCGCAGCCGAAGTACCCCAGACTGCCCTCGAAATCGAGCTTCAGACGGTTCAGGATACCCACGCCGAGCGAGTGCTTGGCCAGAGGATTCTTGACCACGATGTGGCCGAAGCCCTGGCCCATGAGCTCGCGGATCTTCACAGTGATGGCCGTGGCCGTCATTTCCCCGGCGTCGATCTCCGATCGCTTGTCGAAATCAACGTCAAACGAGCCCGGGTAAACAAAATTTTCGCTTTCCTCGGCCGAGAAGAGGATCTGCTGGCTGCGGCCACGGAGCAGCTCCGTGTGCATCCCCATGTCGTACGACTTGTGCTTAGACGTCATTTCTGCCATACGCGGACCTCGCCTTCGTAAGGATCGAACGTATCAATCTCTTCTTTGAAGATGCTGCGGATGGCAACCTCCTCCGAAGCCAGGGCGATGCAGTTCTCGCTTTCGTAGAGAACCATCGGCTTGGCCGCCATCATGTCCTTGGCCATGCCGAGCTGATCCGATGTCGCCACGACGTAGGTGAACACTCCGTCGAGGGCATCGAGCGATTCACGCATGGCGTCCTCGAGCGTGGTGCCGTTCTCAATCTTGTCTGCGAGATAAACCGCGATGAGCTCCGAGTCGCAATTTGACATGAAGCGATGACCGTTATGCTCGAGCTCGCGCCGACCTTTCCAGTAGTTGGTGAGCTGCCCATTGTGAACGACAGCGACGTCTTTGAAGGGATACGCCCAGTAGGGATGGGCGGAACGGATGTCGACATCCGACTCCGTCGCCATGCGGGAATGGCCGATGGCGTGGGTTCCCTGGTAGCCGGAAAGACCGTAAGACTCGCACACCTGGCGGGCATCCCCCAGATCCTTGACCAGCTCGAGAGTAGTGCCGATGGAGAGAATCTCCACGCCGTCGATGTCCTCGATGGTGTCGGCCAGGCGGCGCAGGTCGCCGCCGTACTTGATGACGTAGCGATAGGCGTATTCCGTTGCCGCCTGTTGCTCGACAATCTGGACCTCGAGCTCCCGCATGCGCTCTTCGACGCTTGCCAGGCGCTGCTTGATCTCCTGGTGAATCCCGAAACCCTTCTTCAAATCCTCCTGCTCGGCGGCCTTGAACCGCAGGATGTACTGGCCGTCAGTGGAAGATCCATAGAACGCGAAGCCGGTAGAATCCGGTCCACGGTGCCTCAGGGTCTGGAGCATTGAAGTGAGCTCGTTGCCGATGTCTCCGGTTGTACCTCGATGAATGATTCCAGCGATGCCACACATCAGTCTGTTCTCTCCTTGAAGTTATGACCGTTCATCTCCCCTACGGTAGGCAGTCCATGTAGGTCTCCACGTCCCATTCAGTCGGTGTGGCGAGAAACTTCTCCCACTCGTCGCGCTTGTAGTGGGTGAAAACCCTGTACATCTCTCCCGGCAGAGCCTGCTTGATCACTTCATCCTGGTCAAGGGCGTCGAGTGCCTCCCCCAAAGAGATGGGCAGTTTCTTGAGATGCTTGATCGTGTCCACATGGTCGTAAATGTTGCGCTGCTCGGGTTCGCCCGGATCGAGCTTGCGCTTGATGCCGTCGTCGCACGCCTTCAGCAGGCCGGTGGCAACGAGATACGGGTTGCTCGCGGCATCGACTGCCTTGTTTTCGAACCGTCCCGGAGCCGACACACGCACCGCGCAGGTCCGGTTCTGATAGCCCCAGATGGCAAACACGGGAGCCCAGAAGCCGAGGTCGAGTAGACGCCGGTACGAGTTAACCGTCGAGCATCCTAGGGCGGTCAGGGCGGGGAGGTGCTCCATGACGCCGCCCATGCAGTTGAGGCCGAGCTTGCTCGGCATGCGGATATTGTCCGTGTCGGGCATGAAGGTGTTTTCGCCGCCCCTGAGGTACGTGTACGGAGCCAGCAGGCCTGGCATGGGGTCGTTGCCGATTGGATTGACCTCGTCCTCGCCGCCGTGCCACAGGGAGAAATTGGTATGACAGGCGGACGCCGACACGCCGACGAATGGCTTGGGCATGAAGCAGGCGATGATGTTGTGCTCACGCGCGACCTGGGCGCAGATCTGGCGGAAGGTGCTCAGGCGATCGCAGTTTCTCAGCGTCTCATCAAAGGTGAAGTTGATCTCCAGCTGGCCGGGCGCGTCCTCGTGATCACCCTGGATGATGTCGAGGCCCATCTTGCGACCGTATTCGACGACCTTGAGAAACACCGGCCGCAGGGATTCGAACTGATCGATGTGGTAACAGTATGGCTTGGAGAAACCGCCGGCCGGTTTGCCGGACTCATCCTTCTTCAGCCACATCATCTCGGGCTCGGTGCCCACACGCAGGTGCAATCCTTTGTGATCCTTCTGGAACTGCTCATGCAGGCGTCGGAGGTTGCCGCGGCAGTCCGAGGTCAGGAACGCGCCCGGGTTTTCCGGATGCTCCCGGCCGCGAAACACGGTGCAGAAGACCCTGGCGACGCGCTTATCCCAGGGCAGCTGTACGAAGGTTTCGGGTTCGGGAATGGCCGCCAGCTCCCATGCTTCGGGCCCGTAACCGATGTAGCGGTTGTGGCGGTCGATGAATAGGTTCGCCGTGGAGCCGTAGACGAGCTGGAAACCTTTCTGAGCGAGGGTCTCCCAGTGGTCCGCCGGCACACCCTTACCCATGATCCGGCCGGTGACCGAGATGAACTGGTAATACATGTACTGGATGCCCAGCTCCTTGATCTTGCTGCGGACCTGCTTGACGAGCTCCTGACGACCCTCCTGGTTCACAAAGGCTTCCAGGTCAGTCATGCTTTCCTCCCTTTCTCTCGGGCGACATTGGCTGGCACTGCTTCCGGCATGGCGCGCGTCAGCTCCACGGGAACGGGCTGTGCGAGACCGGGTGCAGCTTTCCTTCTCGGTAGCGTGAAAAGCGGAACGGTTTCAGTAGTGTGGCGGGTTCTCCGCAGATTTCCTGCGCCACCAGCTTGCCGACGCCGATCATCTTGTATCCGTGGTTGGAATCGGCGATGAAATAGCAGTTTTCACGAAAGACATCGAAGACCGGAAAGTTGTCCGGCGTGAAGGCACCGATGCCTCCGGAGGGTTCTTTTTTGTAGTGACGACTCTTTCCCTCGAACCGCTTCTGGCAGTGTGCCAGCGCTGAACACCACATATGGGCAAACTCGGGTCCAACGACAAAATCGGGAGAAGCGGGGCCATAAGGATCGACCGCCACCTTATCGGGGTCAGTCTCGACCTTGATGGGAGCGGCACCTCCCTGAATGCCGCCGAAGTTTGTGTCCGGCTTGTAATAGATCCCCCACATCTTGTCGGTAATGAGCGATCCGTCTTCGTCGGAATAAAGCGGTGCGCTGCTGTCCAGGTGTATCACCGGAGACATTCCCCCGTCGTTGGTTCGCTGAAGTTCGGGATCGATACCGAGGGTGCCCTCCTGGAGGCTCCAGTAAGTCCACATCGGAACGTCGTGGTGAACCTCGCCGTCACTGCCCTTGACCGACACCTTCTTCGGCAGATCCATCAGATCCCAGATCTTCTTGGCCCAGGGGCCGCAGCCTACGATCACGTAGTCAGTATCGATGGTTCCGCGATTGGTCACGGCCCCCGCAAGCGACTTTCCTGAAAACTTGAACCCATTCACCTGGACGCCAGTGATGATGCGCACGCCCTCGTTCTTGGCCTTGGTGGCGAGGCCATTGATACTCGCGACATTCTTGGCATAGCCTCCCCGTTTCTCGTGAAGCACGGAGGTGACGCCTCGGGCCTGCCAGTCGTGGAACAGGCTCTTCATGTACCGATCGCAGTCGGCTTCGCCCTCGATGAGCACGGACTCGTATCCGATCTCTTTCTGTTGCCGGGCAATGGATGCGACGTCTTCCTGCATCGCTTCCGGGCTGATTTGCATGTAGCCGACCGGGAGGTAGGCAAACGCCTCCGGGTCGCTTTCCCAGATCTCCACCGAGTGAACCATGAGCTCGCGCATGGCGGACTGGAAGTAGTTGTTCCGGATGACGCCGCAGGCGATCCCGGAGGCCCCGGCCGCGATGCCACTCTTGTCCAGGACTAGGATGTCGCGGCCGCTGCCTTTCTGGCGTGACCTGAGCTCGAGGGCAAGATGGTAGGCGGTGCTGAGGCCGTGGATGCCGGCACCGATGATCAAATATTTCACGTGCGAGGGGAGTGCCATTCAAGTCCGCTCCACGAAATCACCGACACAACCGGAGTTCCTGAACTCCTCCGGTTCCAATCAGATACTCTTGACGATAGACCCATTTATATACCATAATGACGGCCTATTGTAAACCAATCCTATCAAGAGGTCCCCTATTGGATCGGCGTTGGGCTGGTAGTCTCAGGCAGGAGTCACCCGGAGAGCGAACACCTGCCCTGGAGGCTTCACCTGCGGTCCGGGCCCGGCAGGCCGGAGCACCGATGCGCGGATCGGCGGCCATCGCGGCCCAGCTCCAGCGCGCCATCCTGGAGGGCGCGCACACGTACGGTGACAAGCTGGCACCGGAACGGGATCTGGCCCGCATCTTCAAGGTCTCCCGGACGACCGTGCGCAGTGCACTGCAGCGGCTCGAAAATGCGCGGCTGGTAGTCAGGCAGGTTGGCAGCGGCACGTACGTCTCATACCGGCCCAGTCCGCAGGAAGGTGAAATTGCCGAGATCACGAGCCCGCTCGAGCTCATCGAGGTGCGCCTGGCGCTCGAGCCCCAGATAACGCGCCTGGCGGTGGCAAGCGCCACGGCGCGGGATCTCGATCGCCTGGGCGAAACTCTCACTCGACAGGAGGCTTCCGGAAGTGATCCGGAGCACTTCTCCCGCTGGGACGAGGAGTTCCACCTCCGTCTCGCCGAATGCACCCACAATCCTTTGCTGGCGTGGATATACCGTGAGGTCAACGAGGTGCGCGGCCACACCCAGTGGAATGCGAGGAAAGACAAGATCCTCACACCACAACGCATTGCCGAGTACAACCGGCAGCACCGCAGGCTCTACGACTGCCTGCGCAGCCGGGACATCGAGGGATCGGTGAGGGCAATCACTGAGCATCTCGAGAAGGCTCGCGCCGATCTCTTCGGGGTGGACGCCGACTGATCCCGCCGCCGCGCACCCCGGACGAACGATCCTTTCTGCAGCTTGCTCCCTTCAGATTGCCAGGGCTCTTAGCTTGGTGGGGTCGGGAATCTCCTTGGAGGCGCAGTTGATGATGCCGCCGGCGTTCGCCAGGATGGTGCCGTCGATGGGCCGCACATCATACTCCGGGAACGCGTCCTGATGGATGCGAACAACCTGGTCATCATATTTCCCCAGATCATAGGTCGGCAGGATGATGCGGCCGTTCACGAACAGGCTGTTCGCATAGAAGCCATGCGCGGTGTGTTCGTCCATGGGAACCCTGTGCGGGTGGTCTTCGACGAACGGCACATCCACGACGTCCCAGCCCATCTTCTCGAACTGCTTCCGGATCTTGCGAAGGTAGATATCGATCGCCGAGTCCTTTACCGTTGAATGGGCAATCAGGATCCGCTTCGGGCCGACGATCTTGATATTATTCAGGTGGCCCAGCTCATCGCCGGGCTCCATGTCGATCAGGATCAGTCTGTCCGCTCCCAGCCAGTGCTCGAGTTTGGCGTAGAGGTTCGGCACCTGGGCGTTGTCTATCAGCACCCGCCGGGTCATCAGGTAGGTGCCCTCGCCGTTCGTCAGCAGGTTGCCGCCGTCGATCTTGATCTCCCTGCATCGGTGCGGGCGGAAGCCGGCAGGCAGGAAGAACTTGTCGTCGTTGGCCACCGAGTCCGGGCTGATCTCACACCACTGCGGCGAGAAACCGGCAAACTTGATCTGGTGGGCAACAGGCTCTCCGGAGTAGATGTCGACACCGTAGAGAGGGCTGCAGTCCCGGCACCAGATATCGCCCAGGGGGGAGCGCAGCGGTACGATGGAGTCGCGAGCGATGCCGTTGGCCTCGAGCCAGGCGACGGCGGTCGCTCCGAGGAAGTTGTCGGGCACCCGCAGGAACGTGTGGACGTGATCCATGTGCCGGATCCAGTCCCTGTACACCTTCCACAGGGGAGGGAAGAAGACCGGGAACGAAAGGTGCACCCCTTTCATCGGAGCCCATTCCGGCACCATCCGAAAACCGTTACACGGATCGGGGTCGCACCCCTCGTCGCCCCAGAGCACCGTGCCGTCATCCAGGAGACGCTGGAACGACGGCATCCTTTGATGGGCGGAATTGATGGCGTTCAAACTGATGTCCGCATGGTTCAAAGCGAACGCATTGAGAAAGTCGAGGCCCGCTCTGGCATTGGCAAAAGGCTTCTTTACCCACTCGAGGGGATAGTGTCGCAGGGTCTCCGGAGCCAGCTTGCTGTACTTCTCGACCATCTCATTCCAGTACTTGTGGTTGAAGGACCAGAACGGGTAGGGAGCAAACAGACGCTCGCTCTCGGCTGTCTTCGGATCCTCCCTGTTGACAGGCTTCGGGACTGCCATCTCAGTGCCTCCTCTGGCGCCGCTCAATCCTTCTTAGTGGCCGATACGTCTGGAATCTCCTTGCTGCCACAGTATAGACCACCACCGACGAGCGTCATGATCGACACGTCGATGGGGATAGTCTGGTAGTCGGGTAGAGCTCTGCGATACGCCTCCAGCGCCTCCTCGTTGTACTTCTCGATTCCCGCATAATCGTACGACGGCACGATGACGCGCTTGTTCATCAGTAGGCAGTTCGCATACATGACAGGATTGACGAACTCTCCCCCGGGCATCGTCCTGGAGAACTGCTCCGGGCAGGGTATGTCCACCACGTCGTATTTCAAGCTGTTCAAGAGGTCGCGCACCTTCGAGAGATAGTTGTAGATTGGCGTGCCCTTCTTGTCAGGTTTTCCAACCAGTACTTTCCCTGGAGCCACGAACCGAAGGTGGTTGATGTGGCCCAGTTCATCCTCAGGCTGCTCATCGATGAAGATCATCCGGTTGGCGCCCAGCCAGGATTCGAGCTTCGGAACCAGGTTCGGGATCGACTCGTTGTCCCAGAGGATCCTGCGGGTCATGATGTACGTTCCATCCCCGTCTGTGGTCTGGACGTAGCCTCCGTCGATCATGATCTCCGTGCGGTAGATCTTGAACCCTTCCGCCCAGGTGAATTTTGAATCCACATCCACGTTCGCCTTGAAGTCACTCCTGTACTGCTCGCCGTAGGCGGCGAAGGAGAACTCGTGCGCGACCGCCTCGCCGGTGTAGGTGTTCACACCATACAGAGGGGCGAAATCTTTGCCCCAGAGATCGCCTATCGGGCCCGGAATCGACCGCACCTTGCCCAGGTCTATGCCATTGCACTCGAGCCAGGCCAGTACGGCTGCTCCGAGGTGTCCCTCCGGGATCCTGAGGAACGTCGTGACGTGATCGCATGCCGCAATCGCCTGCCGGTACGAGTCCCATAGCGGAGGATAGAAGACAGGCCAGTGGATGAGTACTCCAGCCATCGGCTCCCATTCAGGGATCTGCCGGAAACCGTAAGAAGGAACTTTGTCGAACTCTCCGTCCTTCCATTGCACGGATCCCTGGGCTATCAGATCCTCGAACGTAGGCATCCTGGCGAGGATCTCCTCGATCTTTTGCGGTGCGACCATCTCCGCACCGACCTCGATATCACGCAGGAACTCGACGGCGCTTGCCGCATCGTGGGGAGGTGTGTAGACCCACCTGAAGGGATAGGACGATAGGATGTTGCGTTGATTTCCTTTCAGGCCATCCAGGTACCGCTTCCAACGCTCATAACGCATGTCCCAGAAAGGAGTGGCTATGTAATTTCCGAACTTCTCCGACTTCCTGCTCATCTCACTTCTCCTCAAAAGGTGCTTCTCCGGGTGATTGCTTCTGCATGGACGCTTCCCGCTGTGAGTAGAGCCATAGTGGGAGATACGACGCCAGCACGAGGAACCCTACCCAGGTCGCCTTCCACCCGCTCTCCTGGCTATTCAGGTAGATCACCCCGGCCAGGCAGAGTGGCAGGTTGAACAGGCCGAAGAGCAACGCGACATTTTTCCAGCCACGAGGTGCCTTGAATGGCCGGTTGAGAACAGCCAGTTGCGGATCAGTTCTTGCCTTCACGTAGGCAAAGAGGCTGATGCCGTTCGCGCATACGTAGCCGATGGCCGATGCAGCCAGTATGGCGGTAGGCGTTTTCATGCATATCAGGATAAGGTTGAACAGGCCGATCACGATCATCGCGAATACCGGTGTGCCCCTGGCGTTGATCCTGCCGAAAATCCTCGGCAAGTTCCCTTCGATTGCCAGCGAGTACATGGCTCGCGACGAGCCCAGATATGCGGTCTGCATGATGAGAATCATGGCCGTGATGAGCATGATGATCGACACGTAGGTCCCTGTTGGCCCCAGGGTCATCCTGGCGACCGGAAGCATCGGTGACAATGGTTCCGCGAGGATTCCTTCTATGCCTAGCGTGCCCGTGACGGCGGTCTGAACCAGCACGAAGGTGACCATGCAGATGCCTCCGCAGACGAACAGAGCCTTCGGCACATCCGAGTGAGGTCTCTTGTACTCAGGCCCGTAGATGGCCGCCGTCTCCCACGCGCACGCGCTCCACTGCGCCATCGCGAAGATCCCCAGAAGCATGAGGATATGAGGCCCGTCCCAGCTCCAATCCGTCGGCAACCATGAACCCGTGATGTTGGCCAGGACGAAATCACCCGTTGCAAAAGGCGCCAGGGTGATGATTGCGAGCGGGGCAAACGACAAAAACATCAGCACGGTGCCAAGAGTGGCGCCGGTGGAAAGCCCTCGGGAATTGATGATGATGAGCAGCGAAAAGATCACCAGACCCGAGAACAGCGACAGTTGAAACTCCGAGAACCCATCCAGCGCCGGCAGCAGGCCTTTCAGGTAGCTGCCCACAAGGATCGCGAAAATCGCCAGAACTGGATTCCAGGCGAACCAGTAGCTCCAGGCGCTGAAACCGCCGATCAAACTCCCGCGGGTGTAGTGAATGTTGTTGTTGCCGCTCTTGAACACCTTCTGGGAAATTCCGGGAAGGCCCGAAGCATCCGGAAAGACGGTCGCCAGCTCCCCATAAGCGATGTTCTGCATGAATCCCTGCAGAACGGATAGACCCCAGACGATGATCGCGAACGACCAGAGGTAACCCGCGAAATAGCCGATCGACGGCAGGATGAGCAGCGGAACACCGATGGCAATCGCCAGTCCCTGTTTCCAGTCGATGGTTCTCTCAAGTCCCCTGGCCGACAGACCTTCTGTCATGCGGGTCTACCCCTCCTGATCCGGCGGGAATCCATGTCGGTGCTCCTGTCGATGATCGACAGGACTTTCTTTTCGCTCTCCGTCAACATGGAGGCCCCCTGTGCCCGAGGAAATTGTTTGATAGCAGAATTTATCCATGTTAGCTCGTTCCCAACAGTACGGTCAAACGACACGAAGCGCGTCCCGGTCCTGTTGTGCTGAGAGAGCATTGGTACTTTTTTGGTTCGAACAATGGGGTTCAGGAATCTTGACAGAGGTGTTGGAAAGTGCCATAAACATGAAATCTCTGCATTCCTGTGTGCGACTTTGAGGGGCGAGGATAACCATGACTCTCAAGCAGGCCAAAGAGTACTTGGAGCAGAACGACATCGAGTTCATCCTGGCCCAGTTCGTGGACATACACGGCCGGGCCAAGACCAAGGCGGTGCCGGCGAATCATCTGCCCACGGTGATCGAGGAGGGTGCGGGTTTCGCCGGTTTCGCCGTCTGGGGGTTGGGCATGGGGCCGCATGGACCGGATTTCATGGCCCGCGGCGATCTCGACACACTCTGCAAGATCGGCTGGATGCCCGGTTTCGCACGCATCGCCTGCGACGGCTATGTGAAGGGCAAGCCGTACGAGTTTGACTCCCGGATCACTTGCAGGCGCGCCATCGAGGGGCTCAAGAAAGAGACCGGCTATGACGCCTACACGGGGCTCGAGCCCGAATTTTTCCTGGTAAAGAAGGATCCGGTGACGGGAGAGATCTCTCCCGCCAACGACGCGGACGTTCTGGATAAACCCTGCTACGACTATGACGGACTCAACAGGACCGCACCCTACATCGCCGATCTGACGAGAAACCTCCTTGCCTGCGGCCTGGACGTGTACCAGATCGACCACGAAGACGGCAACGGCCAGTACGAGATCAACTTCACCTACACCGATGCCCTGCGCATGGCGGATCATCTCATCCTCTTCAAGATGGCGGCCACGGCAATCGCCCGCGAGCACGGCATGATCTGCAGCTTCATGCCCAAGCCGATGAATAACCGCACCGGCAGTGGCATGCACCTGCACATCTCTTTGTGCAAGAACGGCGAGAACGCCTTCCGGGACGATTCGGATGCGAATGGCCTGGGGATCTCCCGGCTCGCCTACCAGTTCCTGGGCGGATTCTTCAAGCACGCCGCAGCCCTGACAGCGATCACCTGCCCCTCCGTCAACTCGTACAAGAGGTTAGTCGTGGGCGGATCAGCTTCCGGCGCCACCTGGGCTCCGGCCCACGTGTGCTATGGAGATAACAACCGCACCGCGATGGCGCGCGTGTGCGGCAACCACCTGGAGCTCCGCAGCATTGACTCCGCCGCGAACCCGTATCTGATGACTGCCGCCGTGCTGGCCGCCGGCCTGGACGGCATCCGCAATGATCTTTCGCCCGGGAAACCGCACAACATCAACCTGTACATGACGACCGAGTCTCAGAGAGCGGAACTGGGCATCGACACATTACCCCAGAATCTCTCCGAGGCCCTCACGGCCCTGGAAGCAGATCCGGTAATCCTGGACGGCATCGGAAGGGGCCTGGCGGCGGAGTTCATCCAGCTCAAGAAACAGGAGTGGTTCGAGTACCACCACCACGTGTCAGACTGGGAGACGAAGAAGTACCTGGAGTTCTACTGATCCCGGACCATGAGCTTTCTTCTCACGTGCCCGAACTGCGGTAAGCGACCGGTCGCCGAGTTTGCATTCCAGGGTGAATACAAGCGGCGTCCGAAGCCACAGGCCGCTTTCGAAGCGTGGTCCGAGTACGTCTACATGGCAAAGAACCACAGGGGCAGGCAGCTCGAATGGTGGTTTCACCGATCGGGATGCCAGCGCTGGTTCCTGGCCAGGCGCAGCACGGTGGATAATACCGATCATGTCAGCTTCTGGTTTCATGATCTCGGGTCCGATGTCTAGGTGAATCCAGATCGATCATGAAGCCCCGAAGGCGGCTGGCGCGCCATCCATTCCTGCCCATTTCCGAGAGAAAGCAGATGGGAGCATTCCGTCTGAACGGACGGCCGATACCATTCTGCGAGGGTGACACCGTGGCCTCCTCAGCCTGGGCGGCGGGTGTGACGATTCTCTCCCGGAGCTTCAAATACCATCGTCCCCGGGGTCTCTATGACGGCCACGGATACGGTGCCGAGGCGCTGGTCACGGTCAACGGTGAGCCCAACCTCGCCGCGGACCTGGAGCCCGCGCGGCAGGGGCTGGACGTGCGAACTCAGAACGCCTGGCCGTCTGTCGAGTTCGACCTGATGGCGCTCAACGACTGGTTCGTGCCGCTGTTGCCCAACGGCTTCTACTACAAGATGTTCCATAAGCCCAGGTGGGCCTGGCCGTGGTTCGAGGTACTGCTCCGGAACGCAGCCGGTCTGGGCAGAATTGACAGAACGCTACCGGACTCTTCCACCCGGTATGAGAAACGCTATTTGTTTCCAGACCTGTGTGTCATTGGAGGGGGGCCTGCAGGCCTCGCCGTGGCCCTGGCCGGTTCGAAAGAGAAAAAACAGGTTCTGCTGATTGAGCGATTCTCGAATCTCGGGGGGCACTCCAATTTCAACTTCTCTGAAGTGAAAGATTGCCCGGACGCGGACCTGAACGGTTTGCGCGAGTACGAGGCCGTCCGCCGGCTCGCCGATCGGGTCTCTGGCGATTCGAATATCCAGGTCCTCAAGGAGACGACGGCTTTCGGAATCTATGAGGATCGGTACGTTGCCGCGCAGAACCGCCGGGATCTGTTCAAGATCCGCGCCGGATCGGTCATCGTGGCCGGGGGAGCCAACGATCGGCATGTCGTTTTCGGCAACAACGATCTCCCGGGAATCATGACGGCGCGTGGCGTGGAGCGGCTCACCGGCCTGCACGGGATCGTACCCGGAGAGCGCGCTACGGTGATCACCAACCACGACGGCGGCTACCACACCGCCAGGGTGCTGGTGGGGGCGGGTGTGGAAGTGACGGCGGTGGTCGATTCCCGCCCGGAGAAAGATACCGAAAAAATTGCCCCCATCTTGAAAGAGCTCCGGGTGCCCATGATTGGCGGGCACACGATCCGCACCGCTTCCGGCAGAAAGTGGGTGAACTCCGTAACCATCGTGTCGGAGTCGACAGGACGGGAACGAACGCTCGAGTGTGATCTGCTCGTCATGGCGGTCGGGTATGTGCCCCAGCTCGGGCTGCTTTCCATGGGACGGGGCAAACCGGGCTGGGATCCGCAGCGGCAAATTTTCCGCATGCAAGATCTGCCCCACGGGTTGTACGCTGCGGGAGAGGTGAATGGAAATGCCGGTCTCGGGCACCTCTACCGCGAAGGCCGGGAGATCGGCATGGCCGCGGCCAGGGCAGAGCCTGCGCCGGAGAGCATTCGAGATGAGTCGGAGTGGATCGCCGCTCCAGCAGCGGAGGAAACAGCATGCGGCGCCAAGAGCTTCGTCTGCAAGTGCATGGACGTGACCTCCAGGGAAGTCCGCGACTCGATCGCCGAAGGCTTCGATCAGCTCGAGACACTGAAGCGGTTCACGGGCCTGGGCATGGGCCCCTGCCAGGGGAAAACCTGTTACGAGGCGGCAGCGCGAATCGTGGGAGCGTGCCGCGGGGATCCTTCCACCGCCATCGCACCCACGACGATGCGCCCGCCCTTTGCACCGATCTCCTTTGGCGTTCTGGCGGGCCGCGCACCCCACCTCCAGCCGGTGAGACGATCTCCCATCCACGATCGTCATGTTCAGCGGGGCGCCCGGTTCCTGAATGCGGGCCTGTGGAAGCGACCGGAGCGGTATGCCGGGGTTCAGGATGAGGTGATGGCGGTGCGCACCCGCCTGGGGATCATCGATGTGAGCACGCTCGGAAAGCTCGAGATCTCGGGGCCCGACGCCCTGAAGTTCCTGCACTTCATGATGCCCGGCGAGTACTCGAAGCTCAAGGTCGGACGTGTGCGCTACCACACGATGATCAATGAAGACGGAGTGCTTTTCGAGGATGGCACGCTGGCGCACATCGAACCAGGCCGCTACTTCATCTCGACCACCACCGGCAACGCGGCTGCCGTCCACTCACGCTTCTGGTGGTGGATCACCACAGGTGGGTACGATGTCAGGCTCAAGGATCTTGGCTCCATTCTCGCAGCCGTCAACGTCAGCGGCCCGAAATCCAGAGAGTACCTGGCCGATCTCGTTGACATCGATCTTTCCAATGAAGCG
>JAPUKU010000036.1 GCA_027295505.1 Acidobacteriota bacterium | reverse complement strand
CGTGGCCCCGCGCCGGCGGCGGAAAACCACCCGATCGAAAGCGACACGCCGGCGACGCCTGGCCAGCCCCAAGCGCTGGTCCTACGGTCCCACACACTGGGGTCTGGGAGCCATCCACACGGCTGAAGAGATGATTCACCCGCCCCCAAAGCGAAGGCGCCGGAAGAGCTGAACCGGCCTAGCCGGAGAACGGCCAGTAAAACCCGCCTCAGGTATTGAGAAAAAGACGATTTTTTGGTCTCCGCGGCCTTGACAGAGACCCCGCCTCGCGGTACTAACAAGGGCATCAGGCAATGGGAAGACGTTGGACTATCTGCGCGGTAGGATTGCGTCTAAATCTTTTCCGTACGTCTAGTTACGGAAGGGGGTATTCATGCGTCCCGGAAACGTGAAGAAGATTTTTGGAAAAAGGGTAGGTTCTGTCCTGGCCGGTGTGGCGGCGCTGTCCCTCCTGGTGATGCCCCAGACTGGGGCGTCCGACTACATTGGAGATGGACAGATACTGGAAATAAACGTCTTCCTGAACCCGGAAGCGATCCGTGTTCTGGATGGTTTCGGTGACCCGATCCTGAGCGTGCCGATCACGCAGAATGTAACCCTCATTCCCGCGGGCGTGGGCATCATCACCGCGGAGTTGGACTTCCTGTTCGGACCCACGACGGATCCCAGCACGTTCAGAGCGAACCTCTTCGATCGGCCGAAAGGTAAAGGGAGCTCCCAGAACCCGACAGACAATTTGAACACCATCAACCTGAGCCCGCAGGGTGTCACTGTGGTTGACATCCCGCTCCTTAGTGGCCGGACGACGGTCAAGGCCCAGATCCGGGGCGAAAAGGAGCAGGGTGGACCGGCCGTCGATAAAGACAACCTCACGTTCGCTTGCTGCGTGGGCCAGAACGAGCAGCCTCCCATTGCCGATGCGGGTCCGGACCAGGTGATCCAGGCCTCCACGATGGCTAGTCTTGATGGCACGGGCAGCAGCGACCCGAACAGTGATCCGCTAACGTTTCAATGGGAGCAGGTGAGTGGCCTCCCGGTAACGCTCTCGGACGACACCTCGCGGACCCCCACCTTCATTGCCCCCGTAGTTCCCGAAGGAATGACGATAGTGCTCGAGTTCGACTTGAGCGTCACAGATGGTATCTGGCAGAGCTTCGCGGATCGCGTGGGCGTGTTTGTGGTAGGTGGATCCCAGCCGCCAACTTGCGTCGTGGGACCCGATCAGATGGTCTTCACCGGCGACATCGTGACGCTAGACGGAACTGGCAGCTTCGATAACCAGGGAATTCCGTTCGTGTGTGAGTGGACTCAGGAATCTGGAACAACGGTTGAGCTTTTTCCGCGGGCGGATGATCCGTGCCTCGCAGACTTCCAGGCGCCTGTGGCCGATACTTATGGATTCAAGCTCACGGTGACGAACCAGCTGGATCTGTCCTGCATAGACTCCATGACGGTGGTGGCTGCCGACAGCAACAATCAGCCCATGGCCAACGCCGGGCCGAACCAGCAAGTGTTCGAAGGAGAACTCGTGAGGCTGGACTGCACGGGAAGCATTGATCCAGATATGGACCCACTGACTTTCCTCTGGGAGCAGTTGAGCGGCCCGCTTGTTCCGATTCCGGATCCGACGAGCCCCATCATCAACTTTATAGCGCCCCCGATCTTCGGTAGTCCAACGGCGGTTATACCGGATCTTTTCCTGCCGTTCCTTTGCACCGTCAGCGACGGCGAGCTCGACGACACGGATGATGTCGTTGTCACTGTTGTCGCCACCACGGCAACGACGGGAGCATCGCTGATGCCGGCGGGCGAGGTGACGCGGATGACGCGCTGATCCGGTAAAAGTCTCCGGAGTCCAGGCTCCGGGGAACAGGAAGGGTTGAAGAGCCGTCCCGAGGTGGGGCCTCTGGACGGCTCTTCCTCTGTTAGGAGAGAGATAGAGGGGGCGCGAAAAGAACTCGATGGCTACGCAAACGACCGGCTTTCTGGTACGGGGCGGTGCGGTGGGGCGCTGGAGCGTGGTGATCATCTTTGCAGCCGCCCTTGCGTGCCTGCTGGTGGCAGGGGGGGGATTTCCGCGCTGGCAGGGATCCGCCTTCCTTCATGTGGTTGCGCTGGCAGGGTTGGTTGGAGCCGGTGGATCCTGGGTACTCTGCGGACGTTCACACCGAGCGCCTGGTTCCGAGCCCGAACCACTGGTGGATCGGATCTTCTCCGGACGGATGCACACAGCGGCGGCGGGCTCTCTTCTGCTGCTTCTGGCTATCCTGCTCGCCTCCTCCTTGCTCGCGGAACACGCGGGTCCTGCTTTCCGCCGCCTGAGCGCCTGGTCCTGCCTTGCCGCCTGGGCCTACCTGATCGCACGGACTGCCGGTACGACCGATCAACTGAGGCGGTGGACAGGCACGCTTGCACTGTTCGGAGCGCTCGGCAGCACCCTGGCTCTGCTCTCTTTTTGGGTGCGCAAGCGAGATATCCTGACCTTCCCTTTCGTGAACCCTAACTACGTGGGTGCACTGGCCGTGGCGGCACTGCCGCTCGCAGGAGTGCTGGTGCTGAGCGCTCGTTCCCGAAGCGAGCGCGCCGGTTGGCTGTTCTGCTTGATTCCCCTCCTATGGGCCACGATCAAGAGCCAGTCGACTACGGCGTACATCGCCTTGCTGGCCGCATTGCTGACGCTCGTGCTGGGTGTAATCGTATGGTGGCGCTCGGGCAGGGGGGATGCCGCCGCCGGTGCGACGGCCGCCCTGCTTGTCCTGCTGGCGCTCAGTGGTCCCGTTCTCTTGGGCAGGTCCTCGCTCGGGGAGCGCGCCGGAGTGGTCGGAGTTGCGCGAACAAACCTCGAGGCAGCTCAGGAACCAGCCCTCAGGTACAAATCCCGGCCGGGCGTTCATTGGCAGCGCCTGAGGGCGGTGATCAAGGGAGAGCCCGACACCGCCATCGCAAGCCGACTGCGTTTCGCGCGCAGTACCGTCCTCGCACTTGCCGACGAACCGCTTCTCGGGTACGGCCCCGGGTCGGTACCGTTGACGTTCGGGCGGTACCGCCTCCAGGTGCCAGGTGCCTCACCGTGGGGAGAAGCGGTCGGGCAGCTCCACTCCGTAGGGGCGCAGCGCCTGTACGAGTGTGGGCTCGTGGGCCTGGCTGCGTTCACCTTCTGGGTGTTGCTCAGCTTGCTGGGAAGACCGAGCGCTGACCCTCGCCGCGCCTGGCTGAGGGCCGGCCTGGCAGGTTCGGCAGCGGCGCTGGCAGTGGCTGGAGCCTCCGATGCACTCGAGACCGCTCCAGTTCTTGCTGTGTTCGGGTTTGCAGTCTTGGCCCTGATGGCCTCACGCCACGAGTCACGATCCCGCGAGAGATTTCCCCGATGGGTGCTCGTGTCGGCGGGCGTCGCCGTCCTGATGATCTCTTGTCTGATCGCCAGTGACTGGTTGCGAGCGGATTTGGCGCAGCGCAGGGCGGAGCATGCGGTACAGCGTGTGAGGCGTCCCGGAGGCGGCTTTGATGCTGGTGTCTATGGAGACCTGCGCCGTGCCGCCGATCTCGATCCGATGGTGGGTCTGTACACGCATCAGGCGGCCTATGCGGCTGAAGAGGTGGGTCTGGAGAGCCTGGGCCGAGGTGACCTTGCGGCCGGGACGTCGATGCTCAGGGAGGCGGAGCACTTGCACGTGGACGCCGTTCGCAGGTTCCCCGATGTCTACGGCTTTGCCTCACAGGCCGGAAACTTTCTGCTGAACCGTAACCGACCCGGAGATGCCATACCGTACCTGCGCCAGGCTGTGGCGCTCGACTACTACGCGCCGCTGAGCCACTTCTACCTGGGTGAGGCATACCGTCTGACAGGGAAGGAGTCCGAAGCGATCGAATCCCACGCCCGGGCCATCCGTCACTACCCCGAGATGGCACGTGCTGCAATGTGGAGAGACCCGAAGCTCGGCGAACTGCGCAAACGCGTGTTCGGGCGGCTTCGTCAGATGCTTCTGGAGGAATCATCATCACACCCGCCAGGCTCATTGACCCGGAACCTTCTGGAGTACGTTGACCGTCTTCTCGAGGTTCCGGAAGATATCCAGTTTGCCCAGGAGCCGTTCGTTCTGGCCCACAAGCTCGATGAGATCCCTGGCCGCTCGCGAGCACGCCATATTTTCTCCCGACAGGGGTTCCCCATGATCAACCTGCCGGTCAGAATCTTTCCGGAGGAAGGGGTGGCTGACTCAGCCCGGTGGAGTCATGTCGTCGATGGTCTGCCCTCTCTGACGGCCTCGGGCCTGGAGCAGGGCATGGGCTCGGAGGAATCACTCAGGCAGTTTAAAAAGAATAAAGAACCTCGTCCGGCCATGAATCCATCATGCACAGGCAGAGCGGGATCGGGGCGGGGGGAATGGGAGGCATGATGCGGAAACATCTATTGGGACTTCTGGCCTGCTTGATTCTGAGCGGAGGAATAATTTGGTCCGCAACGGTGTACGTGGATGATGACACTTGTCCATTCCCGGGAAGCGGAACACAGAGTGATCCGTACTGTGATATCCAGATGGCGATCGACATCGCTCAACCTGGTGACGTAGTGCAGGTAGCAGAAGGAATCTACACGGCCAAGCACACCCACGCCCTGCCGCCAGGGACACCCATCTTCCCCAACCCCGCAATCGTCAACGTGTTCATGCGGGATCAGGTTCATTTAGAGGGGGCAGGTGCAGGCCTCAGTATTCTTGATGCCGGCGGCGAAGATCGTGTCGTGCTGTTCAACCAGGTGGGACCGGATACGCGCTTCCAGGGGTTCACGGTCACCGGTGGGAACCTCGACCGGGCGGGTGACGGTGGTGGGATGCTGGTCGTTTTCAGCAGTCCGAGAATTACCCAGAATCACATCGTGGGGAATAAGGCATTCTTCGGTGGCGGTATCGAGGTGCTCTACTACAGCTCACCGCTCATCGAGGACAACCTTATCGAGAAGAACAC
>JAPUKU010000035.1 GCA_027295505.1 Acidobacteriota bacterium | reverse complement strand
GTCGTTGTGGCGGGTGCGGCCTGGCCCATGAGAAACACACCTCCGAACACAAGCAGAATCAACAAGAGACCGTGCTTGAGAAGGCGGTTCTGCCGCTCCAGTCTGCTCAAACGTTCAGCGATGTCACCCAGATTCTGACTCATCTACGCCTCCTTGCCTCTTCTCTGAGGCTCCAGCGTTGCGCTCGGGGGAGCGCCTGCGACGCAATTATAGGACCTGCGGCCTCCCCGGGCCACATTCGGGCCGTCGGGCAGAGTTCACGCCGATGGTAGCTCAGCGGTGATCCGACGGACGACGAACACTGTGACCGATTTGTGACCATAGCCGCAAACACTCCACTGCACTCGGATTGATTCTAAAGAACTTAACAGCACTGGGTAGAACGGCTGTCAGGGCGGTATAACAGGGGATTTCGCCAGGACTCGTAGTGGGTTAGCGCGGATCTGGTTGACGCCTTTTAAGTCCCCTGCGTCTGCCAGTTTCGCCACCCCGGCGTCGTTGTGTTCATAGAGAACCAATGTTTTCACGAAGGGTGTCAGAGCTCAAGCTTCGAATGACTCGTTCTCCCAGAATGAACTCAGATGTAGGTTCTCGATCTCCATGACATGATTTCGGTTGTGGCCACCGATGCGGACAAATCCATTCGACTCGAGAAGATCATAAATGGCCAGCTTAGCTTCGACCATCTCTCCAGAAGTCTTCGCCAGCCCGTAAAGACCCTTGTGGAGCTGAAGGTAGAATAGAAAAACTCGTTTGAGGAATGTGGTGTCTCCGCGAAGGATTCTGTATTCAGCTCCTTCGCAGTTCATGTACAGGAAATCACACCGACAGATGGCTGCTTCCTCGAAGAAATCGTTCATCCTGAGGGCTGGAACTGTGACTTCGGACACAGATAGCCGGGTTTTTGTTCGTAGTGATCTCTCGTCGATGGAGTTGGAGCCCGAGGTTCCTTCATAGTGCGGCTTGTCGACAACATATAGATGCACCTGCCCTGAGCACTCGCTGATGGCGTAATTATAGGTTCTAAAATGTCGGCTCTTGCTCTGCAAGACTCGAAAGTTCTCCGGGCATGCTTCGACGAGATGACAGCGACCTGGGTCCAGGCTGAGGAACTCCGCGTTCGCAATTGCCGTAGATCCCGTTCCGGCACCAATCTCGACATAGACGGCATCGGAGCCCAGGCGGTAGCGAGCGTAACGCTGGAAGAGCCCGTAGTCCACGTACAACTGGCTCTCGGGGGGGATTTTAAGGAGGCTGCGAAGCCTGCCTCTGGTTCTGTGTCTTAACGATCGAAGCACCCGAGAATCTCCATTTCGTACTGGTTCGAAAGTACCGACAGAATCTATTCAATCGGTTCATCCGGAGAGTAGATTACGTAAATCTTGGTATAGCCGTCGGTGTCCCAGACTCCCTTCCACTCCTTGGGAATGATGACCGCATCTCCGGCGTTGATCTCAAGAACCGTTCCGTCCTCCGAGGTGAGCGTCACACCGCCCTTCAGAAAGTACATGAATTCGTCAACGCCATAGGGCTCCGAGATCGTGAACCGATTGGGGCCGGCGCTGTACATGCCTGCATCGAAGTGTTTGTCAGAGCTCAAAAATGCCTCAACGTCCTTCGTCGTGTATGGGCCTCGCTCGCTCTTGGTTTCCTCGACAACCGGTTTGTAGTCCTTGAATATATTGCCTTGGATCTGATCTTTGCTGATCTTAACCGGCTGGGGTGTGTCGGCGCTCGAGGCCTGCATGCACCCGAGTGCGAGCACCAGTGTGGCAACACCTGCGATCCTCTTTGTGTTCATGTGTCATTCCTCCTGATGATGAGGTTGTCCTGTGGCCCGCTGGAATCTTCCGAGATGGTCCCGGGGTGGATGTCCGAACCCCGGCCGCACGGCAATCTGCCTGTGCGTGGCGAGGTCTCCCAAACCTATTTTGAGGGTCCAATCATAACCCGGTTTTGAAGGAGGCGGTAGGCGAACTCGTCAGTGCAGATAGCCGGCCGGAGGCAGGGGATGACTCAGGTGTTTCCTGAGGGTGGCCGCCGTTTGCCGCCAGTCTTCCGTTTGCGCGGGTTCCTGGGGAATTTCCTCTTCACGAGCTTCTCAGCTTCCTCGCCGGACCGCACTCTTCCTTCCAACTGCGCGTCGGTGACGGCTTCGAGAATCTTCTTGAAGCGTGGTCCCGGCGAATAACCCATGCGGATCAGATCGTCACCGCTGATGAGGCGGGGCGGCCGGCGCTCATCTTCGGTAAGCTCCTCGATGGCCTTGCGGGCCCAGTTCCAGACAGTCAGATCACCATGGCTTGCCTCGCAGTCGGCCCGGTGAAGCGCCAGGTGATCCTCGATATGCTCACGTGTCAGGAAACGCTTGGCTTTGGCAGGGCGCATTTTCGGCAGATCCTTGATGCGGATATGCTCCCGAACCAGCTCGACGATCCGTTCCGTTTCGTCGTTGGAGAGACGAAGCCGTCGGCTGATCTCCTCCGCCATCCGCGCCCCGACTTCGTCATGGCGGTTGAAGCGGATGCGATCCGTCTCGGTGTAGGTAGGAGGTTTCCCCACATCATGAAGGAGCGCGGCCAGACCGAGCACGGGTGACGGTTTCCCCAACCTTTCAACGACCATGACGGTGTGGGTGAAAACCTCTCCCTCGGGATGGTACTCAGGGGGCTGGGCGACACCGTGCGTTGCCGCTACCTCGGGCAGGATGATCGCTAGAAGCCCCGACTCGTGCAGCCACCACAGGCCTCTGCCGCGGCCGGGGGCGGTGACAAGCCGCTTGATCTCGTCGCGGATGCGCTCGGCGCTGATCTGTGTGATGCCGGCCGCTTGCGCACGGATGGCGGCAAACGTCTCAGCCTCGATATCGAACTGAAGCTCGGCGGCCAGTCGCACGGCGCGCAGCATGCGCAGTCGGTCTTCGGCGAATCGAACGTCGGGTGCCCCAATGGTGCGCAAGCAGCGCCGGGCAATGTCTTCGCGGCCACCGACATGATCGAGGGTCTTTCCGCTCAGCGGATCATGCAGGAGTCCATTGATCGTGAAGTCGCGCCGGCGGACGTCCTCCTCGGCGGAGACGAACTTGACGCTCGTCGGCCGTCGGCCGTCGGCATAAGGCCCCTCGGATCGGAACGTGGTGACCTCGTAGGTGTTGCCTCCCAGGGGCACCGCGACCACACCGAAGCGGGCGCCGACCATCACCGAGCCTGGGAACAAACCGGACACCCTGTCCGGGCGGGCGTCGGTGGCGATGTCGTAATCGTGAGGCTCGCGCCCCATCTCCAGGTCGCGGACGCAGCCGCCAACCCAGTATGCGCTTTGCCCCTCCTCCTGCAGGCGGCGCACGACCGCCAGGGCACCATCGCGCAGCGCCGTCATCTCGGAGACCGTTCCCGCCGGGAACAACACGGATATGAGGGGGTCATCGCAGCAGGGCCAATCTTAGCCCCCCAGGCTGGATTCCTGGTAGGCGGGAACCTAGATTGTATCCTGAAGGCATAATCCTAGGGATATCCGTGTAAAGTTCTAACCTGCTCATGACAAAGAGATTAGACAGAAACAAATCCGCAGGGAACGCCCGGGTGATGGCCTGGAGACTGGGCCTGGTGCTCCTCCTGTTCGGTACGGTACCGGGCACGGGAGCAAGTCGGGCGCTGGGTGCGGTCGGCTCCGCCGGGCCCGGCCCGCTCGTACAGGTCCTCGTGAGCCCCGGACAGGCGGGCTACGAGGAAGCGCTGCGGGGTTTTCGCCATCGCTTGAAGGAGCAGCTGGGCCCGGAGGGAGAGCGGTACAGGCTCAACGTCCAGGTTCTCGAGTCGGACAAACCGGCTCTGGTGGAGCTGCCAGAACTTGATGAGGTGCGGCTGATCTTCTCCCTCGGAACACCGGCCACCCTTGCCGCACGACGCCTCGCCGGTAAGCGCCCCGTGGTCTTCTCGATGATCGCGGATCCGGTCGCGGACGGCATTTACGAGCCCGGGCGGCGCCTCCGGCTGACGGGGGTCACCAGCGAGCTCTCGCTCGAGGATCAACTCGAGGCTCTCACGCAGGTACTGCCCCGCGCGCGGCGCATCGGTGTGCTCCACCACACCCTCGACACGGTGATCCTCGAGCGCGTGCGCGAGGACGCTGAAGAACGGGAACTGGAACTGGTGAGCGTGGCCGTGGACAGCAACGACCAGGTCCTCGGTGCATTGGAGCAACTCAACTCCCAGATTGACGTTCTGTGGACCTTTGGAAGACTCCTCCGGCGCTCTCCTTCACTCGCCCAGTTCCTTATTCTGCACAGCTTGAGGAACCAGCTGCCACTCATGGGCCTGTCGCCCGACCAGGTGGAGCGCGGGGCCCTGTTCTGCGCCTACGCGACCCCCGACGA
>JAPUKU010000034.1 GCA_027295505.1 Acidobacteriota bacterium | reverse complement strand
GGAATCGTACAGCGTACCGATGATCTGAGTAGCCACCGGATTCCGGCCCGAATCGGACAGGATATGAACCAGCTCTTGTAACTTGAGTGCGAGCAACTCATCTCGGGCCAGGCCCGGATGGTCGAAATAGGGCATCATAGATGCAACGAAACTGTCCAGAAGATCACTTTGCTCTATCTTGAGTGCCGGGTTTCTCGGGATATGGGTTTGATCCACCTGGAGAAAGCTGAGGTTTTTGTCCCCGAAGGCCTTCCGGATGGTATGAGCATCCAAGTGAAATACTATACTTTGAAACGGAATAATGGGGGTGACTTCGGCAAAATTCGCGATGTAGTTGCCACAATTCATCAGGATGCTCTCTTTGTCCCGGGCCACGATTTTCTGGGTCGGGGAATAGATCTCCTGTTTGCCGGACTGCACATAAGCCAGGCAGGCGTCATCCCGCAACTCGCTCATGGTTCGATACGCGTGTTCCAGACTGAAGCATACCGCAAAAGGGTGACCAAAGAGGTTTAGGGTAATCACTTCCATAATTTTACCGACTCTTACCTTATCGTTTGGGGTTTCAGGCTAAGATACGGAATATGACTCCGCGCACCTCCTTTTTTAATTTCGCATTCTGTAAGGAATGCGTTCATAATGCACCTCATGCAACAAGCTTGTGAGTTTTTGAGAGAGCCGCTGTTCAATATAACACTGCTCAACTACGGGGGCGAGCGGCGCTTGTGGCACCGGCACTCAGGCTTCCGTAGCGCCTCGATTTGCTCCGGCGTTAGGTGCACCCACCACGGGCCGTGTGGCTTGGCCTGCACCCCATCGAGGCGGCCCCGCGTGCACCACACCGTGATCGTTGAGGCGCTCACCCGGAGCAACTCCGCCGCCTTCTGCGCGCTGTAGCGACCATCGCCCCGCTGACCGCTGGGGCAGTGGCGGGGCGCTTCCGGGCAACCGCTGGCGATCCCGCCTGTGTGGCGGATCCATCGGACCTGCGACCCGGTCCAGGCCGTACCGCCGTGGGGGATCAAGGCCGCCTCGTTCAACACCGCCGCGATCCGGTCGTCCGGGTGGGCCGGGGCCAACTCCCGGACACGCTCGATGACAGCAGGGTCTGTTCGGCGTGCCTCGTAGACGCGCTTGCGGCGTAGCACCTCCACCTCCGTCACCGCCTCGGTCTGCCACCGGAGGCCGACGCGCACGCCCGCCTCGGTCCGGTTCAAGGTGACGTCCTTAACCAGGAGCCGCACGAGTTGCTTGCGTTGATCATGCGTGGTCGTCGAAGCATGCCAGAGCGTTGGTAGGTCCTGTGCCAACGCCAGGATTCGCGCCCGTTCCTCCGCGCAGACCAAGCCCGCCGCCGCCTGCGGTACCGACAGCCGTTCCATACGCTCCGCCTCGGAGAGCTTCTCGTTCCAGTCCCGTTCGAGCGAACGGGAGACGAGGCGGTTCTCTGGCTCCACCAGCAAGTAACGACGCCGGGCCAGGTCGGCCTCGTACTGGGCCCGCTCGATGCGCAACGTCCACTGCCGCTCGACCTGGCGCGCGCGCGCCTCTAGGTGATCGAGCGCTTCGATCGACACGGCCAACTCGGCCGGCCGCATCGCCTCCAGGAACAGGCACGCTACCTCCTCATCGATGCCGTCGCCGCGAAGCGTCTGGCACACCTGGCCGCCTCGCTGGGACTGCACATGGTTGCACACGTAATAGGGAAGCTGCCTATTGCCCCGGTAGCTCACTGACATCCGGCGACCACACAGCCCGCACAGAGCGATGCCCTGCAGCAGCGCCGATCCTGCACGCGCGGCGCCGCGACGACCAGGGAAGGTGCGGTTTTCATCGAGCCGCTCCCGGTTGCACAAGTACTGGTGCCAGCTGATGTAGGCAGGGTGGGCTTCGCGGATGAGCACGGCCCAGTCCTCCATCTTCAGCCACCGCTTCCGCGGCTTGCTCAGCCCCTGCTGCCCCGGTAGCCGGCACCGCTTCGTCTCAGAACGTCCGTAGACGTAGGCCCCTGCGTAGAGCGGGTTGTGGAGCATAGCGCACAGGCGCCGGGTGGTTAGCGGTCGCCAGGTGAGTTGACTGAGCACATTGCGGTCGCGCGCGGGAAAAAGCAGCTCGTGCTGGGCGAAGTGTTTGACGACGGCGCAGGCCGAGCCGAGTTCGTCGAAGAGATCGAAGACGACTCGGACGGCCTCTTGCACCTGCTCGTCGGGATCGAACACTATGCGTCCGAGCACGTCGTAGCGATAGCCCGCAGGCAGACGGAAGCGGAGTTGTCCCTGGCGTGCCTTCTCCAGCCTGCCGCCGCACAGGCGTTGGTGAAGCCAGTGGAGTTCGGCCTCGCTCATGGCGCCCTTGAAGCCCAAGAGCAAACGGTCGTTGTAGCAGCCGGGATCGTAGAGACCCTCTTCGTCGATGACGAGCGTGCCGGCCAGCGCGCAGATCTCAAGAAGGCGGTGCCAGTCGCTACTGCGCCGGGCTAGGCGGGAGGCTTCCAGGCAAAAGACGGCCCCGGCATGGCCGAGTCCGACCTCTGCTACTAAATGCTGGAAGCCCTCGCGCTCGGCAGCGGAAGCGCCAGAGCGCCCCTGATCCTGGTCGATGATAGTGATGTACTGGCTCGGCCATCCGAACTCCTCCGCACGGCGGACGAGGGCATACTGGCGTGCGGTGGAGGCGGTGCAGTGGCGCACCTGGGTCAGGGTAGATTGGCGGACGTAGATGAAGGCCTGGCGGTCGAGATGGTCAGGGGTGATCTTGTGCTGTGGGCTGAGGATAGACATGGGGCACCTCTGTAGCAGTTGAATCGGTCGAGTCATGGACGATGTTGTAAGCGAGGCGAGCCATCAGGCGAATGATCTGTGCCTGACGTTCTTGGGCAAGCGGTGCCCAGACCTCGGCAGGGGCGATGCGCAGCGGGGCGGGCGGCGGAACGTGCGGCATGGTGATTCCTCCAGGGCCGATGAGCGGGGAACGGACCGGCAAGCTAGTGGCTCGGCGGCGATCATGGGCACCGTTGTGTCACTGGCCGATCAGCCCTCGGAGCGTCGCTGTAGGATCGCGTCGACGAGGAGACGTGCCTGTCGGAGGCCACCAGGATCGAGCAGGGGCGGCGGGGCGAGAAGCCCCTCTTGATCGGCTGTGGCGGCAAAGTTGGTGGCGCTCATCGCGATGCGGGCCAGGGTGCCGTCGGGGCGCCGGATCAGCAGGTCGGGGTCGTAGCCGCGCTCGATGTGGATGAGTTCAAGCCGCTGTCCCCGGAGTGGGTGGAAGGGATGGGTGATGATGACGAACTGCGAAGGCTGTTGTGAGACAGGGGTAGTTTGTTCGCCTTTTTTATAGAAGACGAAATCAGCGTTGCGACCTTCCTGGGCGTTCTACGGAGCCAACGCCACGGCCTAAATCTCCGGCGGTCGCATGT
>JAPUKU010000033.1 GCA_027295505.1 Acidobacteriota bacterium | reverse complement strand
GGTCCTCAGTATCGGCCACGCACCAAGCATCTGAGGACCGACGGCTGGGCGAGGTTCACCAACCGGCTCTTCCTGTCCTCGAGCCCCTATCTTCTGCAGCACGCGCACAACCCCGTCAACTGGTATCCCTGGGGCAAGGAGGCCTTCGACACCGCCAGGAGATTGGAACGACCCGTGCTGCTGAGCGTCGGCTACTCCACGTGCCACTGGTGCCATGTGATGGAGGAGGAGTCGTTTGAGGACGTGGAGATCGCGCGTTTCATGAACGAGAACTACATCGCCATCAAGGTAGATCGCGAAGAGCGCCCCGACGTGGACTCGATCTACATGAGCGCGGTGCAGGCGATGACTGGACGCGGCGGTTGGCCGATGACCGTTTGGCTCACCCCCAGTCGCCTGCCGTTCTACGGCGGCACGTATTTCCCCACTCGGGATGGCGACCGCGGCGTCGGGACCGGCTTCCTCACGCTGTTGCGCAGGATGAAGGAAATTTACCACAGCCAGCCAGAGCGCGTTTCGGAGACTGCCATCCGGACCACGCAGAAGATCCAGGAGCGCCTCGAGGGAGGTGGGTCGGCCGGCGATCTGCCATCGGCCAAGGTTTTGCGCGCCGCCGCAGGTAACTACCAACGGCACTTCGACGCGGTGAACGGAGGATTGCGGGGGACCCGCAAGTTCCCGAGCAGCCTTCCGATCCGGTTCCTGCTGCGCTATCATCGGCGCGCCGGCGACCGCAAGTCGCTCGAGATGGCTGCTCTCACGCTCGACAAAATGGCCGCCGGGGGGATGTACGACCACGTGGGTGGTGGCTTCCACCGCTACTCTACCGACGCGCGCTGGCTCGTCCCCCACTTTGAAAAGATGTTGTACGACAACGCCCTCCTGGTCCTGGCCTACCTGGAGGGATACCAGGTGACCGGTGAAGAGCGCTTCGCTAGGGTGGCGCGCGAAATCCTGCGGTATGTCAAGCGCGACATGACCTCACCCGAAGGCGCTTTCTATTCGGCGACGGATGCCGACAGCCTGACCCCGAGCGGACGGCGCGAGGAGGGGTACTTCTTCACCTGGACGCCTTCGGAGATTGCCTCGGCGCTCGGCGAGGAGCAGGCGCGCGTGGTCTCCGCCTACTACGGCGTCACTGAGCGCGGCAACCTCGACGGGCGGAGCATCCTCCATGTGCCTAAGCCGCCGGCCGAGGTGGCGCGAGATCTCAAGATCGATCTGAAGACGCTGCGGGAGATTGTGGACGCGTCGCGCGAGATGCTCTATCAGGTTCGCTCCCGCCGGCCGGCACCGTTGCGCGACGAGAAGATCCTCACAGCCTGGAACGGCCTGATGATTTCCGCGTACGCGCGGGCCGCTCTCGTCCTGGGGGAGGATCGGTACACGCAAGTCGCCGCCCGGGCGGCTGATTTCGTCCTACACAACCTCCGACGGGACGGCCGTCTCCTGCGCAGCTTCAAGGATGGCCGAGCGATGCATAATGCCTACCTGGACGATTACGCCTTCCTCAGCGCCGGGCTTCTCGATCTCTTTGAAACGACCGGCGAGCGCCGCTGGCTGGAGGAGGCCGTCGCGCTCGACAGGGTGACGGAAACGCACTACGAGGACGCTGAGCATGGCGGCTTCTTCATGACCAGCAAAGATCACGAGAAGCTCCTGGCCCGCGAGAAACCAGCCTATGACGGCGCTGAGCCTTCAGGTAATTCGGTGGCGATCTTGAACCTGCTACGGCTTTATGAGCTGACGACACAGGAACGCTACCGCCTTCGGGCGGAAAGAGCTCTCAGGGCATTCCACGACACGCTGGAGCGGGCGCCGACGGCGCTATCTGAAATGCTGCTGGCGGTTGATTTTCACCTCGACACGCCGAAGGAGATCATCATCGTCACCGGAGGCCCGAGGGAGGAGGCGGAGCCTCTGCTGGCGCGGTTCCGCCGAGTTTTCCTGCCCAACCGTGTTCTCGTTGTCGTCGCGGAGAGTGAGGATCTCCAGTCGCTCGCCAGGCTCGTGCCGCTGGTGAGCTATAAGGTGGCCCAACACGGCAAACCCACCGCCTACGTGTGCGAGCGCCGCGTGTGTGATCTTCCCACCAGCGATCCCCGCGTCTTCGAACAACAGATCCGCAAGGTCGAGCCGCTCTGAAAAGCCTTCCCTCTTCTGTCCCAATCCAAAAACCACATCCGGACTGTTTGCCCGTGCCATGATGAGGATTGTGGGGTGTGCTAGACAAGCGAAAGTGAAACTGGGAGAACTGAACCAGGGAAATCACCTAAATGACCGCGGATCGGACACGACGCGGCCAGCCCTTCGGTAGAGGGATGTCGTAATACTGCGCCATTTCCAGCATGAGAAGCCTTCGGAAGGAATGTGGGAGCGATCCGTCCGGAGGTAGGATAGCTGCTTGTTGGAGAATGAGCTACGGACGACGAGTCAGACCACGGGATTCGCTGGACCACTACACGCAGCTGCGCTTGATGGCCCTGTAGCCCAGGCGCTCGCTGCGCCACCTGGCCGTGAAGTCGTTCTGAGACGGTGGGCGCCTGGCCACCGTCATGGTGAAGACGGGCCGCTCCCCGTACGGCGAACGGCAGCCAGCACACCGCACCGGATCCTCGAGCTCGCCGCCCTCAAGGAGCGCTGTCGCTTCAGTCACCGAGTTTGACGACCCGCTCGGTGTAGTAGTGTCGTGCCGTCTCCGCGAACGTGTCGTGGTCGTAGAGCGCTCCCGCTGGAAGTCCTTCCACCCTGTACACCTCGATGCCCCTGGACTCGTAGCTGCTTCCAACGGTCTGCTTGATGCTGGCTTTACAGGGGTAGTCCTTCCCCTGGTATTGGAAGATACAGAACACCTCAGCGTCGTACATCTCGTCTTGCCCCCCGAGGCTCTGCTTCCGGATGCGGCTCCCCGTGAACTTCTTCAAGAGCGCCTTCATGGGTGCTACCTCTCCTCCGCTAGCTTCGAGTCAGCGGCCGGTCCTGATGCTCCAGATGATGAACGCGAACGCGACCAGTCCGAGAAGTATGAAAGACGCGATCTGTCCGTCACTCCAGTTCAACGTGTGTTCCTTCGGCTCGGCCTGCTCCAGCCTCCGCTTGTATTCGT
>JAPUKU010000032.1 GCA_027295505.1 Acidobacteriota bacterium | reverse complement strand
CGCTGGCGTGTTTTTTTGATGAGGATAGCACACACTGCTTTCCCGGACGTCAAATCTGGGCTCGCCGCTTGACGTACCCGCGAGCGCCCCGTAGACTCATTTAATAGGTCACGTTACGCGATTGTCCTACTATTGGGACTCTCGGTCACGCTCATCCTCGCTGCCGAGCCCACTGCTGAGTCCGGGACCGACTCCAAGGCAGAGCCCTCGAGCCAGTCCCAGACCCCTCCGGCCACAAAGCCAGCGGTACCCGTCCATCCCCTCCTAGGCCAGACTACCTTCGTGGTGGATCCGAAGGAGATGGGAGGCAAATCAGCGCTGGCCGATCAGGTGGGACCGATCACCGTCAGCCTCAACTATCACTACGACGACCTTCCGGGTCTCGATCTCAAGAAGCTTTCACCCGAGCGGCGCAAGCGGGTGATCGAGCGTGCCAACCGCGAAATATGCACCTGCGGCTGCCGGGGCGATACGGTGGCCCGCTGTCTGGTGAAAGATCCCAACTGCCAGTTGGTGAAATCGCTCGCCAAGCAGATCTATGAAGAGGAGCGCGTGCGCCCTCTGACCTCACCCTCGAAGCCCTAGTCCTACCGCCACCTTCCAAATTCGATGGCCGGGGTCGATCCCTTCCCTGACGCCGCGCGCTAGGCTGCGGGTCAAGTATTGTTCCCGCTCATCCGCGCGTGCTAAGATGATCTCGTATACTCGCCACAGTTCAAACTGGATTGCACCGATCCTGAACCATTTTCGACCCAAGGGGGACGGGCATGAAAGCTCACGACGCGGCAAGTCTTCGCAACGTGGCTCTGATCGGCCACGGTGGCACAGGTAAGACCTCTCTAACCGCAGCCCTACTGTTTGGAGCCGGCGCCGTCAACCGCCTTGGCAAAGTGGACCAGGGCAACGCGCCCACCGACTTCGACGCCGAGGAGATCGAACGCCACATCAGCATCAACACCGCCCTCGCCCAGTTCGAATGGAAGAACGCCAAGGTTAATCTCCTCGACACCCCCGGCTACGGTAACTTCATCGCTGACTCCCGTCCGGCCCTGCGCGTCTCCGAGGGAGCATTTGTTCTGGTGAGCGCCACTGCCGGCGTCGAGGTGCAGACCGAACGCGCCTGGAGGTTTGCGGACGAGTTCCGCGTGGCACGCGTGATCGTCATTAATAAGATGGACCGTGACAACGCGAGCTTCGAGCGTTGCGTGGAGAGCATCCGCAAGAGGCTCTCCAAGAGCGCGGTGCCGGTGCAGATCCCCATGGGACAGGAAAGCTCCTTCCGCGGGGTCATCGATCTCATCGAGCTCAAGGCATACGAGTTCCCTTCCGACGAGAGTGGCAAGCCCACGGCCATTGACATCCCCGCCGAGTTCAGCGAGGAGACCAAGGCCGCCAGGGAGCGTCTCATAGAATCGGTAGCCGAGATCGACGATCAACTCCTGGAGAAGTTCCTCGAACAGGGGGAAATTTCCCAGGAAGAGCTGGTGTCGACCCTGCACCGGGGCATCGCCGAGCAAACCCTGTTTCCCATCTACGCCTGCTCGGCGCTGAAGAATGTCGGCTGTACGCTGCTGCTCAATGTCATCCTGGACCTGGTGCCGTCTCCCGCTGAACGAGGAGCGGTCCAGGCCATCGACGTGAAGAGCGGGGAAATCGTTGACCGTGCGCCGACGGCGGACGCGCCGTTGTCTGCTTATGTCTTCAAGACGATCGCTGATCCCTTCGCAGGAAAGATCAGCCTGGTGCGCGTTGTCTCGGGAACCCTGCGCGCCGACCAGCCAGTCTACAACGTGAACCGGGAGACGATCGAGCGCATCGCCTCCATGGTCATCCAGCAGGGCAAGCAGAGCCACCCTGTCCAGGAACTGTGCGCCGGGGATGTGGGCGCGCTGGTGAAGCTGAAGGAGACCACCACTGGCGACACTCTCGCCGATCGCGCCCATCCCGTCCGTTTTGAACCCGTCTCCATGCCAGAACCGGCCATGACCTTTGCTATCGAACCGAAATCGCGGGGCGACGAGGAAAAGATTTCCGTGGCCCTGCACCGGATCGCCGAGGAAGACCCGGGCATGAGCTTTGGCCGTGACCCACAGACCAAGGAACTCCTGCTCTCCGGAGCGGGCGACACCCATGTCGAGGTCATCGTGGCGCGCCTGAAGCGAAAATTCGGCGTCGAGGTTTTCCTGCATCCCCCGAAAGTTCCCTACCGCGAGACAATCACCCGCAAGGTCGAGGCTCACGGCAGGCACAAGAAGCAGACGGGCGGGCACGGACAGTTCGCAGACTGCAAGATTCGCATGGAACCGCTACCGCGGGATGAGGATTTTGAGTTCGTGAACAAGATCTTCGGCGGCGCCATTCCGCGCAACTTTATTCCGGCTGTCGAGAAGGGAATCCTGGAAGCACGGGCTCGTGGCATCCTTGCCGGGCACCCGGTCGTCGATTTCCGGATTATTCTCTACGATGGACAGCACCACAATGTTGACTCCTCGGAAATGGCCTTCAAGATCGCCGGTTCGCTGGCGTTCAAGGAGGCGATGGAGAAAGCCGGACCTGTCCTGCTGGAGCCGTTCATGAACGTCGAAATCTCCGCTCCGGAGGAGTTCATGGGTGACCTCATGGGTGACCTCAATAGCCGGCGCGGACGCGTGCAGGGCACCGAGATCATTGAAGGTCAGGTGGTCATCAAGGCCTTCGTACCGATGGCTGAGATGCTTTCCTACGCCTCCACGCTCAAGTCGGTCACCGGCGGTCGTGGCAGCTACCACATGGAGAAGGCGCATTACGAGGAAGTTCCTTCTCATGTTCAGCAACGCATCATCGCTGAAGCTCAGCGTGCCCAATCGGATCGTTCTAGAGCCGCCTCCTGAACTGCATGCCTCCAACCATCGCCCTACGCGACCTCTCTCAGCACGAGGGTCAGGAAGTTCGTGTCCGCGGGTGGCTGTACAATCGGCGCTCTTCCGGTAAGCTCGAGTTTCTCATCCTGCGTGACGGCACCGGTTATGTGCAGGCGGTCGCCTTCAAGAAAGAGCTGCCCGAAGAGGTGTTCGAATCCTGCCGCCGCCTGACCCAGGAATCCTCCGTCATCGTCAGCGGATCCGTGCGCCGTGACGACCGCTCGCCCTGGGGGTACGAGATCGGCCTGAGCGATCTCGAGATCCTGCATATCGCAGACGAGTACCCCATCGGACCCAAGGAGCACGGCGTGGCTTTCCTGATGGACCACCGTCATCTCTGGCTGCGTTCCTCGATGCAGCACGCGGTTCTCCGTGTGCGCAGCGAAGCCTCTCTGGCCTGCAGGGAGTTTCTGCACTCTGAAGGGTTCACCTGCGTCGACAGTCCCATCCTCACCCCGACATCATGTGAGGGCACTTCGACGCTATTTGAAACTGATTACTTCGGACAGAAGGCGTTCCTGAGCCAATCCGGTCAGCTTTACCAGGAAGCGACCTGCCTAGCTTTCGGACGCTCGTACTGCTTTGGTCCGACTTTCCGCGCCGAAAAATCGAAGACCCGCCGCCACCTAGCCGAGTTCTGGATGCTCGAACCCGAGATGGCCTACGCCGGCCTCGACGATGCCATCGATCTGGCCGAAAGGCTGTGCTGCGCGGTCATCGAGCGGGTTCTCGACCGCAACCGGCAGGATTTCAAACGCCTGGAGCGTGACACGTCCCTTCTGGAAGGGGTGCGCGCTCCCTTTCCACGTCTTACCTATGACGAGGCGTTGAGCCGCCTGCGCGAGCGGGACGTCGAGGTGAAATGGGGCGAAGATTTCGGCGGTGACGAGGAGACGGTCCTGGCCAGCCTCGAGAATCACCCGATTGTGGTGCACCGCTATCCGACCTCGATCAAACCGTTCTACATGCAGCCGGATCCCGAAGATCCCCGCCTGGCTCTGAACTTCGATGTGATAGCCCCGGAGGGTTACGGCGAGATCGTCGGCGGCAGCCAGCGCATCCATGAGGAACCGCTGCTGCGAGAGCGCATGAAGAGCCACGGACTCGATGAGTCTGTCTTTCGCTGGTACCTCGAGCTGCGGCGCTACGGGACGGTGCCCCACGCCGGATTCGGCCTCGGCATCGAGCGCCTGGTCGGCTGGTTCACCGGTGTACCGCATCTGCGAGAAACCATACCCTTCCCGCGCACGCTCAACCGGCTCTACCCGTGAAGCACGCAGGAGCGGGACCGGATAGCATGGCCGGGCCACAAACCACGGCCGGTCCGCGGCAGGAGCCGCCCCGGGCTGGCTTCCCGGCCCTGGCTCTGGCCTCGCTCTTCGGCCTGGGCTATTGGCCGCTCGCTCCCGGAACGCTGGGATCCCTGGTGATCCTTGCCCTGGCCTTGCTCCTGCAGCGCTCCGGCGCATCGCTGGCCATCCCGGTGCTGGCGGTTCTTCTGGTTCCAGTGGGCATCTGGGCGGCTGGCCGGGTGTGCGCTCAACTGGGTGACGAGGATCCTTCGCTCGTCGTCGTGGACGAAGCGGCCGGCATGCTTCTATCGCTCAGCTTCCTGCCCACCGGCTTGGAGATCGCCGTGGCTGCCTTCCTCCTCTTCCGCATCCTGGACATCACCAAGCCCTGGCCCGCAGACGTCCTGGAGAACCTTCCGGGAGGCCTGGGGGTCATGGCCGATGACATCGCGTGCGGTCTGTACACTAACATCCTGTTGCAGATCGCCGTGATCTGGATCCTGCCCTGAGGAACTCTCTGTGATTGTCACCCGTACGCTCAACGATCTGCCGGAACCGGGCCGATCGTCCATCGTTAGCATCGGTAACTACGACGGACTCCACCGGGGCCACCAGGCGGTCCTCTCCACGGTGGTGCAACGCGCCCGCCGTCAACGGGGAACTTCCACGGTCATAACGTTCGATCCCCATCCCCTCAAAGTTCTTCACCCCGAGCGGGCGCCGCAGATGATTCTGCCGCTGACCGAGCGCATCCGTCTGGTGGAGGAGCTCGGTGTCGAGCGCATGCTGGTGCTCGAATTCACACTCCCCTTCTCACGAACTCCCGCGGCGGCATTTGTCGAGGAAGTGCTGGTGAAGGGTCTTCGCTGCAATGAAGTGTATCTTGGCCGCAACTTCCGGTTTGGCCGCGACCGGGAGGGCGGTGTGGAACTCCTGCAGCAGATGGGCGCGGACCACGGCTTCAGGGCCATAAGTGCAAAAGAGGTACGTTACAAGGAGTTCATCATCAGCAGCACGCTCGTGCGCAGCACGCTTGCGGATGGGCAGGTCGCCCTGGCCCGACGCATCCTGGGCCGTCCCTTCACCCTGATGGGCAAGGTGGTGCGCGGGGAGGGGCGTGGGCACAGCCTCGATTTTCCAACTGCCAACCTCGAGCTCGAAAACGAGATCGTTCCGTGCGAAGGTGTGTACATCACGCGGGCGGTCCTGCCCGGACGCACCTACGGAGCGGCCACTAACATCGGCCGCCGCCCGACATTCGGCGGCCACCAGATCGTGACGGAAACCCATCTTCTCGACTGTAGGGAGAATCTGTACGGCACTCCCCTGCGCCTGGAATTCCTGCGCCGTTTGCGGGATGAGCGGGCCTTCGAAGATCCCGACGCCTTGCGTCTGCAAATCAAACGTGACGTGGCCAGGGTGCGAGATTACTTCCGCCGCCTGCGACCCCGCCGGCGCACCCTGGTGCGCCGGCGTCGCGCCCACGGCTGAACGATCTACCGGCCACGTCCCTGCGCGCTGCGCGCTTGATTGCCCATCGGCGCTCTGCTAGCATTTCATCTTCCACCCAGTGTTTATCCACCACCGGCGCCCCACCGGAGCACATCGGCTGCAACCGTTCACATGCGCAGGAGAGGACGTTTCATCGCCTTTGAGGGCGGAGAGGGTTCGGGGAAGAGCACCCAGATTCGTGCCGTGGCGCAGTTCTTGCGCAGGCGCGGCCTGCGCGTGGTCGTGACGCGCGAACCCGGCGGCACGCCTTCCGCTGAACGCGTGCGGCGACTGCTGCTGGCGAGGGGCGAGAACTGGTCTCCTCTCGCGGAACTGCTCCTGATCAACGCCGCCCGCGCCATGCACGTGCGCGAGGTGATCCGGCCAGCCCTGGAGAGCGGCTCTTGGGTACTGGCCGACCGCTTCATCGACGCCACGCTGGCCTACCAGGGATACGGCCGCGGTATTCCCCTGCCCGCGGTGCGAATGGTCAACCGTCTGGCTACCGGCGGTCTCTTTCCCGATCGCACCCTGGTGCTCGATCTTCCTCCGGCACGCGCCCTGGATCGGGCCCGCCGCCGTTCCACCACCAATCGCTTCGAGGATGAATTGCAGGCATTTCACCGCCGCGTGCGCCGCGGCTACCGTTTGCTGGCGCGGAAAGAGCCGCGCCGGGTTCGGTGGATCTCCGCAGGCGGCACCCGGACCGAGGTGTCGGTGAGGCTTCGGGCAGCGATCGAGGATTTGCTGCCCGCACGGGCGAATCGCACCAGGAGATCGTCGTGAGCTGGGCCGACCTGCCCTGCGATCCCCGGGTGGCCCGGGAGCTGTCCGCCTGCCTGCGCTCCAATCGATTGTCCCCCTCCCTGCTCCTGTGCGGGCCGCCTGGAACCGGGAAGCGCGCCGTCGCCGTCGCCGTGGCGCAGGCCCTGCTCTGTCTTGGCACGGAACCGCCGTGCGGCAACTGCAAGCACTGCAGGCGTGTTGCTTCCGGACAGCACCCCGACTTCAAGGTCTGGGAAGCCGATGGGCGTGAAGTGCGGGTCGAGCAGGCCCGGGCGCTGAGGGCCGCCACCCGACTGCGGCCATTTGAAGGCCGGGTCCAGGTACACCTGGTGCCTGAGGCGGAGCGCATGAACGAGGAAGCTTCGAACGCGCTCCTCCGAACGCTCGAGGAGCCCTCCCCGCACGCGGTGCTGATTCTCTTGACTATTGCTCCCTCCTTGCTTCTGCCGACCATCCGATCGCGTTGCCAGTCGTTCAGGTTCCGGCCGCTCCCGGCGAGGATGGTGCAGGAGCGTCTGGAGAAGGATGGCGGCGTGCCGGCTGAGGAGGCGCGGTGGCGGGCCCGCCTGGCACGTGGCAGCCTGGCACGAGCCCGCAGCCTACCGGCCGACGAGATCGAACTCGCCCATGACGTGGCCCGGACCCTCGAGTCAATGCTCGAGCAGCGTATCCGCGGTCGCCTGGCGGCAAGCATCGTAGATGCTGCGGAGCGCTGGAGCTCAGAAACCCCCGCGGAGCGGCCGTTGGAGCGGCTCCTGGAAGTTTGCCGAGACGCTCTGCTGGCACACCACGGAGCTCCGGTCGATTCGCTCCTCTACCCGGAGCTTGGTCCCCGCCTCGGGCGCATGGCCGGTAGGCTGGCCGGAACACTGCCGGCCGGGATCCAGCGCCTGGAGGCGGCCCTCGGCGACCTGCGGCGCCCCATGAAGGGAAACCTGCTCATCGAGGAGTCGCTGTCGACGTTGATGCACCGGCCCTGAGACGCAGCGGGCGCGGCAAGCTTCAGGAGGGAAGGCGGAAAATCGGGCGTACGGAAGGGTATTTCCTGGAGGGTGATCTTGGGCAGCTAACCACTACCATCCTCAGGAGCAGGTTCCAGCCCCCGTCAGACCGCCGCTTCGAGGCGGTCGGCACGCCCCCCGGTTGGCAGCCTTATAGGCGAGCCTCAGAGCGGTCGGCAAATTTACTTGGCGCGCTCGACGTAGGTCCCGTCGCTGGTGTCGATCCGGATCATCTCGCCCACGTCGATGAAGGGGGGCACCTGAACAACTAGGCCAGTCTCCAGCGTGGCGGGCTTCCTCTGGTTGGTGACGGTCGCGCCCCGCAGACCCGGTTCGGCTTCCACCACCTTCAGGTCCACGGTCAGCGGCAGCGTGATGGCCACCGGATCGCCTTCGTAAAAATCGATCCGAATCTTGCAATTGGGCGTCAGATAGTTGACCCCTTCGCCCAGGATGTTGGTCGTGAGATGGATCTGTTCGAACGTCTCAGTATTCATGAATATGAACTCGTCTCCGCCGGCATACAGATACTCCATCTCGTGGGAGTCGAGAATTCCCTGCTGGACCGACTCCCCGGATCGGAACCGATGCTCGTGGTTGGCCCCAGTCTTGAGGTTCCGCAGACTGGACTGGACCATGCCACGCTTGTTTCCAGGAGTGATATGGGTGACGTTCACGACCCGGAACAGCTGCCCTTCCAGCACGATGACCATGCCCGAGCGAAGTTGTGTGGCTTGGATCATAAAGACTCGAACTCCCTCCTTGAATACACCAGAACACCACTCATGCCCTAGAAGTCGCTCAACTGCCGACGGTAACCCTCATAGTTGCGCCGCATCTCTTCCAGGCTGTCACCGCCGAACTTCTCGAGAAACATCTCGCAGAGCACCAGCGCGGTGACCGCCTCCCCGACCACGCCGGCGGCGGTTATGGCCGTGGTGTCCGTGCGCTCGACTGCCGCCTTGCGCACCTCTTTGCTCTCCAGGTCAACCGAGTTCAAAGGTCGAATCAGGGTCGACAGAGGCTTCATGAAACCGTGGACACGAATCTCCTCTCCATTGCTGATACCTCCCTCGATCCCGCCGGAGCGGTTGCTCTTGCGATAGAAGCCACGATCCCCGGCGTAGTAGATCTCGTCCTGGAAGGCACTGCCGACCGAGGACCCGCCAGTCACTCCCGCTCCAATCTCGACCGCTTTCACCGCAGGCACCGACATCATGGCCTGCGCCAGCTTCCCGTCCAGACGGCGATCCCAGTGAACGTGGCTTCCCAGGCCGGCCGGAACACCGCGGACTACAATCTGGAAAACACCGCCAACCGTGTCACCATTCGCCTTGGCCCGATCCACCTCATCCATCATGTCCCGCTCGACCCTTCCATCCACACAGCGCAGGGGGGAGTCATCCGGCAAGGCAATGATCCGCTCCCAGCTCACGCCCAGAGGATCCTTCACGGCGACCTGGCCCACGCGGACCACGTGGCTGGTCAACTCGATCCCGAACTCGCCGAGCAGCAGGCGCGTCAAGGCTCCCACCGCCACCCGCACAGCCGTCTCGCGGGCGCTGGCACGTTCGAGAATATTCCGCACGTCTTTGGTGTCGTACTTCAGCGCCCCCGCCAGGTCGGCGTGCCCGGGTCTGGGGTGACGGACCTGCCGGCGCGCGCTCTCGCTGCCGGGAGCCTCGAGGGCGTCCATCGATTCCTTCCAGTTCTTGAAGTCCCGGTTTTCGATCCACAGAGCGACCGGGCTGCCGAGCGTCTCGCCGAAGCGCACCCCGGTGAGGATCTCCACCCGATCTCGCTCGATCTGCATGCGCTTACCGCGGCCGTAACCCCTCTGGCGCCGGGCCATGTCGCGATTCATGCGCTCGATGTTAACAACGAGACCCCGGGGCAGCCCCTCGATGATGGCCACCAAGCCGCGACCATGTGATTCTCCGGCAGTTAGAAAGCGGAACATAGGGAACGCTCTGAGGCGGTATCTGAAACCTTTACTATAACATACGGGGTAAACGGTCCCCTTGCCTGAGCTTGACTCACCGTTCCGGTTTCGGCTAGTGTCGGTTTGAGTTCCCGTTAACAACCGGGGCACCCCCACAAGGAAACGAACCACTCCCGATGCGTGTTGTCACTGCCAAGGAAATGGCCTGTGCCGACCGGAGGGCCTCAAAGGAATGGGGTCTGCCTGTCTCTCTAATGATGGAGCACGCCGGCCTGGGGGTGGCGCGTTGCGTTCTGCGCGAAGCCGAACCGCCCGCAGCGTCCGTGCTGCTGGTTCTGGCCGGAAAGGGAAACAACGGGGGAGACGCTCTGTCAGCGGCGCGGCACCTGGTTCTCAAGGATTGCCGTGTTCAGGTACTGTTGCTCGCCTCACGACAGGATCTCAAGGAGGATGCGCGCCTCATGCTGACGCTTCTCGAGCGCTGTGGGGTGCCGGTCGTGGAATGTACCGGCGCCAAGCAGTGGGCCGAACTGCAGCCGATGGTAGAGGAGGCGGATCTGATCCTCGACGGCATCCTCGGCACGGGCTTCAAGCAGCCCGCCTCCGGCTGGCTGGTGGAGGTCTTCGAAGCCGTCAACGCCGCCCGCGCGCAGGTATTCAGCATCGACATCCCCTCAGGCCTCAGCGGGGATTCGGCCGCCGTGCCCGGCCCCTGCATCGAAGCCGATGTCACCGTGGCGCTGGGGCTTCCCAAACTCCCCCTGGTCCTGCCGCCAGCCGTCGCGCTCACGGGCGAGCTGCACGTGGTGGGCCTGGGTGTGCCGATTGAGTCACTGCTCGCGTCCCCGTCCCGCCTGGATCTCCTGGAAGCGGCACGCGTCCGTGCCCTTCTTCCGTTGCGGCCGCGCGAAAGCCACAAGGGAGACTATGGCCACGTCCTGGCGCTCGTGGGATCGAGGGCAAGACCGGGCGCCGGCGCACTGGCCTGCCTGGCGGCGCTGCGGGCAGGCGCGGGTCTCGTGACCGCGGCCGTTCCCGAGAGCGCTCACTCTGCTCTGGCCGCGAACCGGCCCGAAGTGATGGTGGAGCCCCTGCCCGAAACCCCGCGAGGCGGGCTCGGCCGGGGCGCCCTCGGGCCCCTGCGTGAGCTGGTGAAGGACAAGACTGTCCTCATGGCGGGTCCCGGGCTCGGCACGGAGCCCGAAACCGTGGAGGTGCTGCGGACCCTGGTGTCCGAGACCCGGTTGCCGCTGGTGCTGGACGCCGATGGGATCAACGCCTTCGCCGGCAAGAGCTCGCTTCTCGACGGAAGTGCACGCGATCTCATCCTCACTCCCCACCCAGGGGAGATGGGACGCCTGTTGGGTTCGAGTGCCGCTGAGATCCAGGAACGGCGCCTCGAGGCCGTACGCGAGGTGGCAGCAGCGCATTCGTGCCATGTGGTGCTCAAGGGTTATCGTTCTCTCATTGCCGCGCCGGATGGCCACGTGGCTATTAACCCGACCGGTAACGCCGGCCTGGCAACCGCCGGCTCGGGAGATGTACTCACGGGGATCGTGGCGGGGTTTCTCGCCCAGGGCCTGTCAGTCCGGGACGCCTTGTGCTGCGCTGTCTATCTGCACGGCCTGAGCGCCGATCTTGCCAGCCATGACCTGAGCGAGATCTCTCTGGTGGCGTCTGACGTGATTGAATACCTTCCTGAAGCAATTCTTCGTACCGCCCGACCCAGTCGACCGTTGTCGCCCCCGGGGCGGGAAGACGCGTCCGGCTCCTCCGGGTCATGAAATCAGCCCGCGCTCCCGGCCTCAAGGCGGAAACGCCGCCGGGGGAAGTCTTTTTGTGGGCGTAACTTCTGTGTTTCCAACAACACGTTTTAAGGACAGTTGAGACAGTTGGAACAGTTACTGTCGCTGGTACTGTCGCTGGACTGTTGCAGGAGATGTAGGATTCTAGTGTTGTCGGACTCTGCATGGTTCGGGCACAAACGGGGCACAGAGTTCTCGCCCGGCAATCGCTCAGCCCAGGACAAGGGCTACAGGGCCGGGATGGGCGGTTGCGATGCCATCAGGTTCAGCGAGGCCTCGGCTCGCACACAGGGCAGTCGGGTTGTGGACGTGGGAGAGACAGGAACCGTTAATGTCTAAAGAAATTTAAGCGTTTTTCACACAGTTTCCAGAGCAGAAGAAAAGACTAACCCATCTTTCCCTGCACGCCTTGCGGTGCTCGCACCTGTCTGCCCCGAAACCCGCGCCATCATTGACTCTTGGCCGAGATCGGGCTAGCATGAAAGTTAATTTTTC
>JAPUKU010000031.1 GCA_027295505.1 Acidobacteriota bacterium | reverse complement strand
GCTAGAAGGGCTACCTCCAGGTCGCTAGTGGGAGCGAAGCTGGCATGGCCGCCTTCCGACGGGAAGGGACGGAATCTGCGCCCATCCCGGAGCAAGCCGGCCTCCCCAAGGCCGGTGCCGGCTGAGATAATGGCGCCGTTACCCGCAGGATCGGGACTGCCTTCGTTGAGCACCAGGAAGTCTTCTTTGCCCAGCGAGGCGATGCCGTAAGCGTTGGCTTCCAGATCGTTCACCAGCGACACTCGCTCGATCTGCAATCCAGCCTCGAGCTCAGCGGCATCAACGACCCAGGGCAGGTTGGTGATCTCCGATCGCCGCTGCTTGACGGGTCCCGCGATTCCGAAGCAGGCACGCTCGCAGGTGGCACCGTGGTTCTGCAGAAACTTCCGAACGATCGCCTCGAGCCCGGAGTACTCCGCGCTTCCGAACCGCTCCTCGGCACGCTTCTGCAGAGCGTCCCCGGTCACGTCGAACCAGGCCAGGCGCGTGCTGGTGCCCCCGATGTCACCGGCGACGATCTTCACTCGGGCCTCCTCCAGCGGCGGCCGTCGCGCGCCATCAGCTCGTCGGCGTCGGCCGGCCCCCAGCTCCCGGAGGCGTAGTTTGGAAACTCGCGCGTCGGCAGCGCCTTCCAGACATCCAGGATGGGAGCCACGATCTGCCAGGATGTCTCGACGTTGTCGACACGCTGGAACAGCGTGGCGTCACCCTTCATACAGTCGTACAGCAGCGTCTCGTAACCTGTGCGCGGAGCATTTCCAAAGTGCTCGGCGTACGAAAAATCCATGTCGACCTGGCCGATCTTCGATGTGGGGCCCGGCACCTTTGCACCGAAACTCAGAGAGATTCCCTCCTTGGGTTGGATGCGCAGCACCAGCCGGTTGGGGTCCAGTTCGCCCACGCCAGTGTCTCTGAACATCATGAAGGGGGCGCGCTTGAACTGGATGGAGATCTCGGTGGCGCGCCGCACCAGGCGCTTGCCGGTCCGCAGGTAGAACGGTACCCCCGCCCAGCGCCAGTTGTCGATCAGAAGCTTCAAGGCGACGTAGGTCTCAGCGCTCGAATCCGCAGCGATTTTGGGCTCCGAGCGGTAGGCCCGGAGCTTGTTCCCGCCCACCGTTCCCCGACCATACTGGCCACGCACCGTCCGCGTCAGCACCTGCTCCGGCAGGATCGGCTGGATAGCATCCAGAACCTTTCCCTTCTCGTCGCGGACCGCTTCGGCCTCAAAAGATACCGGGGGTTCCATGGCGGTGAGCGCCATGAGCTGGAACAGATGATTCGAGACCATGTCTCGCAGGGCTCCCGCCTCCTCGTAATAGGTGCCACGGTGCTCCACACCGAGGCTCTCCGCAACGGTGATCTGCACATGATCGATGTATCTCCGGTTCCAGATCGGCTCGAAGATGCCGTTCGAGAACCGGAAGACCAGGATGTTCTGGACAGTCTCCTTGCCGAGGTAGTGATCGATGCGGTAGATCTGCCGCTCATCGGCGACCTTTCTGAGTTCGAGGTTGAGGGAACGCGCCGAATCGATGTCCCGGCCAAACGGCTTCTCCACCACCACGCGCCGCCAGCGCCCGTCTTCCTCAGCGAGGAGGCCACTCTGGCCCAGCAGGTTCACCGTGGTACCAAAAAAGCTCGGTGGCGTGGCCAGGTAAAAGAGATAGTTCCCGTTGGTTGCATGCCGGCTATCAGTTTCCGTTAGCTTTTGCCTGAGCTTCTGATAAATGCCGACATCACGGTAATCCCCGGCGATGTAATAGGTGTTGCTGAGGATCCGATCCACGATGCTCTGATCGGGTTCGCTGATGTGCTGCCGTATCCCTTCGTGGAGTTGATCGCGAAAGGCTTCGTTGCTCCGATCGCTGCGAGCCAGACCCACGATGGCAAACGAATCGGAGAGCAATCCACCTTTTGCGAGGTGATAGAGGGCGGGGACCAGCTTGCGTTTCGTCAGGTCGCCGCCGGCTCCGAAGATGACCATGGCGCAGGACCCGACCTGCCTGGGAGCGGAGTCTTGATGCGGCACGGTTCCTCCAACAGGTTTTCGGTTCACGCGATACGCTCCACGCAACCACTCGCCGGCCGCGGTCGGCCCGGCAGATGCGTGCCGCTCAGGGCAGCGACTGGTCTATCCACTTACGCAAGGTCCGCAGACCGTCCATCAGATCTCCGGAGAGATGCACCCTGAGTGCGCGTCGCTTGCGCTGACCGAGGACCTTGAAATCGCCGCGCGCCTGGGCCGCCTTGACGACACCGAATGTGTATTTGCGGCCGGGCACGGGAAGATCATTCATTTCGTCGCAGGTGATCTGCAGGAAGACTCCGGTGTTAGGGCCCCCCTTGTACGCCTGTCCGGTCGAGTGCAGAAAGCGCGGGCCGTAGCCCAGGCACGTGGCGACCCGTTTCTCATCCCGGATCTTGTGGCGAATTGCCTGCAGCTCTTCCTGGTTCCGGGGGCACATCTCGACGTAAGCGAGCAACGCGAAATAGTCGCCTGGCTCCAGCCGGCGCACGTGGGAGCGCAGTGTCTCCAGGGCCGAGCTGCTGCCCGCCCGGCCCGCCAGTGCTCGCGCGTAAGAGCCCTGCGCGTACAGCTTGATGCCTGCCTCCTCCGCGAACACCTTCTCGGGCGGCAACGAGCCTTTTTGCTCGAACTCGGAAGTCAGCTCCTGGGTTGCGACCTTGCTGGCATCGACATCGGGCTGATCGAACGGGTTGACCCCCATGATCGATCCGGCCACCGCGGTGGCAAACTCCCAGCGGAACAATTCCTGCCCTAGATCACCGGGTTCGGCGACCGGGATGCGCACCACGGGACGACCGTCGCTCTCGAGACGATCCACGGCGACATCCTGATCAGGATCGGGAGCATTCTCCAGGCGGAGGTACACGAACAGCCGATCCTTGCCATATACCTCGGGCGCACCGAGGTTCTCACCGTCCACCGGGATCAGAGCTTTGTCGAGCTTGCCGGTCGATTCCGCGAGGAGTTGCTCCAGCCAGGCACCCAGATCACGGATACCGGGCGAGACCACCAGCGTGATCTTGTCCTTGCCCGCGCGTCCCAGCATGCCCAGAACGATGCCGAGGCACAGGCCGGGATTCTCCGATTCTGGCGTCTCCGGTGCACACAACCTGACCATCGCCCGTGCGCGCTCGAGGAAGCGCCGAACGTTCAGACCCATGATCGCCGCGGGCACCATCCCAAAGTCGGACAGCGCCGAGTAACGCCCGCCGATGTTCGGTACACCGAAGAACAGGCGGCGGAATCCATCTCTTTCCGAAACCCCTTGCAGCTTCGATCCCGGATCGGTGACGGCGATAAAGTGTGAGCCGGCTTTCTCACTCCCCACCGTTTCGCTCACGCGTTCGTAGAAATACTGCTTGAAAATGTTCGGCTCCAGCGTTCCCCCCGATTTGCTGGAGACGATGAACAGTGTGCGGCCCAGATCAATTCTGGCTTCCAGGGAGCGGATCTGCGATGGATCGGTCGAATCGAGGACGTGCAACTCGGGAGAGCCCTCGATCTTGCCGAAAGTCGACTTCAGAACTTCCGGGCACAGGCTCGATCCTCCCATGCCCAGAACCATGGCGTGCTCGAAACCGGCTCCCCGCACCTCAGCCGCCAGGGTCTCGAGGTGATCGACTCGCGCCAGCTGTTGATCGATGATTTCCAGCCAGCCCAGCCAGGCGTTCTCGTCCTTTCCGGTCCACAGAGAGGAATCACGATCCCAGAGCCGGCGCACCTTCTTCTGGCGGCGCCACTCCTCGAGCGTGCTGTCGACCTGCGCCCGGAGCGGTGCAGGAAGGCAGAGCTTCATGGGCTCCTTCTCCCCGGCAGGGAGCGGCGGCTGTCAAACTTCTGCTCGAGCCGGGAGATCTTGTCCAGACGGCGCTGGTGGCGGCTCTCCTTCGTGAAACGGGCGCCCAGGAACGCTTCCACGAGATCGCAGGTGAGGGCGGATCCGACGATTCGCGCTCCCAGCACGAGCACGTTCATGTCATCATGCTCCACTCCCTGGTGCGCAGAATAGATGTCGTGGCAAACTCCGGCGCGGATGCCGGGGATCTTGTTGGCGGCGACCGATGCCCCCACGCCGCTTCCGCAGATGACGATGCCGCGCTCGGCACGGCCCTCGAGGATCGCCATTCCGACCGCCTCCGCGTAATCTGGATAATCAACGGCCTCGTGGCTGTCAGTTCCCAGATCGATGATTTCGTGCTTGAGCCCGGCGAGACGCTCCGTGACACACTGCTTGAGCTCGAAGCCCGCGTGATCTGAGCCCAGTGCGATCCGCATTCCTCACCTCATGGGAGTGTGACGTCGTCCGGAGGACCTTTCCGGGATTGAGTGGCTCGGTTGCCCGCTTCTTATACCACCCCGTTCACAACGGAACAAGACCGCGCAGTTCAGGCGACGTCTCGGACGCGCCCCATTCAAACGTTGAAACGGAAAAGCATGACATCACCGTCCTGGACGACATATTCCTTGCCTTCCGAACGCACCAGGCCTTGCTCGCGGGCGTTCTTCCAGCTTCCGGCGCGCATCAGGTCCTCGTACGCGACAGTCTCGGCGCGGATGAACCCTTTTTCAAAATCCGAATGGATGACTCCGGCGGCGGCCGGAGCCCGATCACCGCGGTGAATCGTCCAGGCACGCACTTGTTTTTCACCTTCGGTGAAGAAACACTGCAATCCGAGCAGACGATAGGCGGCGTGAACCAGTCGATCGAGACCCGACTCCTCGAGACCCATCGACGAGAGAAATTCCTGGCGCTCTTCCAGAGCCAGCTCCGAGAGCTCGGCCTCCACCTTGCCGGAGAAGGTGACCAGTTGGGCCGGTTCTCCTTCCTTTTCGATGGCCTGGCGCAGCGCCTCGACGAGCGGGTTGCCAGAGGCCACCTCTTCTTCCAGAACATTGGCGGCGTATAGCAGCGGCTTCGAGGTGAGCAGGTTGAGTGACTGGTACACCTGGTGCGCGTCGGCGGAGGGTGTGATCACCCGTGCCGGCTTACCGTCCGCGAGCGCGGTCCGCAGCTGGTCGAGAAGATTTTTCTCGATCCGGGCTTTCGGGTCTCCCGATTTGGCCGTTCGCACCACCCTCTCCAGGCGCTGCTCAACCGTGTCCAGATCCGCCAACCCGAGCTCGATGTTGATGATCTCGCGGTCGCGCACCGGATCGGTCGAACCCATGACATGGTGCACGTCGGGATCCTCGAAACAACGTACTACGTGCGTCACGGCATCCATCTCGCGGATGCTGGCCAGGAACTGGTTGCCCAGTCCCTCGCCCTGGCTAGCTCCCTTCACCAGGCCGGCGATGTCGACGAACATGACCGTGGCAGGGACAACGCGCTGCGGCTTGGCGATACGTGCGAGCCCCTCGAGCCTGGGGTCGGGCACGTTCACCACACCCGTGTTCGGCTCCACCGTCGCAAACGGGTAGTTGGCCACCAGGGCCCCCGCCGCCGTCAGAGCGTTGAACAGGGTGGATTTACCCACGTTGGGAAGGCCGACGATTCCGAGGCGAAGCATGATTCTAAGGGTCGGGACGAATTTCGTATTCTGTCACGTGGAACCGTCTGAAGGCCAGACTTTCCGCGCACCAGGTACCAACTGTGCTAGAACTATGGGCCTACCGTACCGGTGCCCGGACAACCGTTGCGGTACGGAAAGAAAACCATGCAACGCACTCCCCATCACGGCCGGGCCGGTATCGACACCGGCGGCACGTTCACCGATGTCGTCATCGAGGAGCGGGGCCGGCTGGTGTGCGTGAAGATCCCCTCCACATCCCCCGATCCGTCGCGTGCCGTGGCGGCTGGCCTGGCGGCCCTCGGCCGGAGGCCACAGGAGATCGTCCACGGTACGACGGTGGCGACGAACGCGCTTCTCGAGCGCCGCGGGGCGCGCACCGCGCTGGTGACGACGGAGGGATTTGAGGATGTGATCGCCATCGGGCGCCAGACGCGCCCGTCACTTTACGATCTGGACGTCAACCGCCCACCGCCTCTGGTGCCGGCGCGGTTGCGGCTGGGGGTGAGGGAGCGCTGCGACGCTCGAGGCCGTCCGATACGCCGCCCGTCACTCGCGGAACTCGGGCGTTGCGCGGCGCGGCTCAAGCGCTCCGGCGTGCGCTCGGTGGCAATTTGTTTTCTCCACTCCTACGCCTCCGCCACAAACGAGCGGCTGGCCGCGAGGAAGCTTGGCGGCAGCGCACCCTTCATCTGCACCTCTTCAGGAATCTTGCCAGAGCACCGGGAGTTCGAGCGCTTCTCGACCACGGTCCTCAGCGCCTACCTGACCCCCGTGCTGCACGATTACCTGCAGTCGCTCGGACGCCGCAATCTGGCGCGTGTTCTGCGCATCCTACGCTCCGACGGCACGACGCTCGGGGCCCGTGCCGCATCCCGCGAGGCGGCGGGCAGCCTCCTGTCGGGACCCGCTGGTGGCGTTATCGCCAGCGCCGAGTTGGGGCACCGCCTGCGGACACAGAAGCTTCTGACCCTGGACATGGGCGGCACCTCCACCGATGTCTGCCTTCTCGATGGCGAGCCACCGTTGCGACGGCGCTGGCAGGTCGGCGGCTGGCCCGTGGCGCTGCCGTCGCTCGCCATCGACACGGTCGGAGCCGGGGGCGGATCGATCGCACACGTGGATGCCGGCGGCATCCTCCGGGTCGGGCCGCAGAGCGCCGGGGCCGACCCCGGGCCAATCTGTTGGGGACGGGGAAACGACCTGACCGTCACCGACGCGCACCTGTTCCTCGGACGGCTGGATGCTGGGACCTTCGCGAGCCAGGGTCTGCCGCTGTACACGGAGCGCGTTCACAAGCAGCTCACACGGCTGGCACGGCGGCTGCACGTCACACCGGAGCGCGCCGCGGAAGGCGTGTTGAAAGTCGTCGAGGCCGAGATGGAGAGGGCCCTGCGCCGCATCTCGGTCGAGCAGGGCCACGACCCGCGACACTACTCCCTGGTGGCATTCGGCGGCGCCGGCGGCCTGCACGCGGTGTCCCTCGCACGGCGACTGGGATGCCGCCGCGTCCTCATTCCGCCCTCTCCTGGGACCTTCTCTGCGCTGGGCCTGCTGCTCAGCCGGCCCAGCGTGGAACGCTCGGCCACGGTGCTGGGCCATGTTCATACTGCTTCGGCCGCCCGGCCGATCATGGTACGCCTGGAACGGGAAGCACGCTCCGCTCTGCGATCGGAGCGGCATCGGACACACCTGCATATCGAGCGCCACGCAGACCTGCGTTACCGTGGCCAGTCGCACGAACTGAGCCTGCCTTTCGACTCGCGGAGCGAGGAACGATTCCATGCCGAGCACCACCGCCGGTTCGGAATCTGCGATCCGAACCACCCCGTCGAGTGGGTGGCCGTGCGCGTCCGTGCATGGTTGTCCCCGACGCGTCTGCGCTCGCTGTCTCCTTCCCGGCCACAGCGGGAACCCGACGCCAAGCAGCGCCGTTCCGGGGCGACTCCTTCCAGGCTGAGTTGCTGGGACGAGCGCTGGCGCCGTACGCGAGTTGTTTCCCGAGAGTCGATCAGGCGCACCTCCACTCTTCGGGGCCCGGCGATCATTCTGGAGTACGGAGCCACGACCGTCCTGCCGCCCGGAGCGCGCGCCAGGCTCGGGCGGGAGGGAGTCCTCGAGGTGAAACCTTGAGCCCCAAGCGCCGCGGCCCTGTTCTGGACGCAGTCGATCTGGAGGTGTACCGCCACCGGTTCGCGGCTATCGCCGAGGAGATGGGCGCGGCCCTGCAGCACAGCGCCTTCTCACCCAACATCAAGGAACGGCGGGATTTTTCCTGCGCACTATTCGATGAGCACGGCGACACGGTGGCGCAGGGCGATCACATGCCCGTGCACCTGGGCTCGATGCCCGACTCGGTTCGTGCAGCGCTGGCAGACTGCCCTCCCGGACCCGGAGACATGATCCTGCTCAATGATCCGTACAGGGGGGGCACGCACCTGCCCGATCTGACTCTGGTTGCCGCGCTGTGGCATGCCCGCCGCCCCATCCTGTACGTCGCCTCGCGCGCCCACCATAGCGACGTGGGAGGGAGCCGCCCCGGGTCGATGCCTCTCGCCCGGGAGATTTTCGAGGAGGGGCTGCGTCTTCCCCCTGTGCGCATCGTGCAGGCCGGACAACTCAACGATGACCTCCTGCGCGTGCTTCTGGCAAACGTGCGCACCCCCGAGGAGAGGCGCGGGGACCTCCTGGCCCAGGTGGCCGCAAACCGGACCGGCCTGAAGCGGCTGGAGGAACTGTGTGAAAAAGAGGGCGCCGGCCGCATCCTCATGGCGGCGCGCGAGCTGATGGCTTACTCCGAGCGGCGCATGCGCGCCATTCTCAGGAGCATCCCGAACGGCACCTACCGGGCCACCGACACGCTCGACCCGGAGCCGGGTCACCCGGCCCCGGTGTTGCGCGTCCGGGTGCGGATCGCGGGAGGCAAAGCGGGCGTCGATTTTTCGGGCACGCATGCCCAGCTCGGCGATGGACGTAACGCCGTCGCGAGCATCACCCGCTCGGCCGTCTTCTATGTCTTCCGGTGTCTCGCCGGTGCCGACCTGCCGACCAACGCGGGCGCCTGGAGGCCGCTCGATATTCGTGTTCCGGCCGGAAGCCTTCTCGACGCTCGCCCCCCGGCGGCGGTCGCGGCCGGGAATGTCGAGACGTCCCAGCGGATCGTCGACTTGCTGCTGCGGGCCCTGGCCCGCGCGCTCCCCGGCCGGATTCCGGCGGCCAGCCAGGGAACCATGAACAACCTAACGCTCGGCGGCGTCGCTGCCGATGGGACACCGTTTACCTATTACGAGACGATGGCCGGTGGCATGGGGGCCCGCCCCGGGGCGGATGGGCTCTCAGGCGTGCATACCCACATGACCAACTCGCTCAACACCCCGATAGAGGCGCTCGAGCACGCTCTTCCGGTGCGCCTGCGGCGTTACGGACTGCGGCGAGGCTCGGGCGGCGCAGGGCGTTACCGTGGGGGTGACGGACTCGTACGCGAGATCGAGATCCTCGCTGATGTGGAGTGTACGCTGCTGGCAGAGCGCCGCTGCACCCCGCCCTGGGGGCTGCGCGGCGGAAAAAACGGTGCCCCGGGACGTGACCGGGTTCAGATGGGGCCGGGGGAGAAATGGAGAACGGTTCCGGGGCGTGTCTCGCTTCGACTGCAGAAAGGCTCAGTCCTCAAGATAGAGACCCCAGGCGGCGGCGGCTGGGGCAGGGCCCAAAAAGGGCGGAGGCGCACCTAGCGCCGGCATGCGCCACGCACGGTGAACACCAGGAGCGGGCTGCGTCGAATCACCTCCTCGGCTGTGTTGCCGAGCAGGACGCGCTCCAGGCCACTGGTGCCGTGGGTCCCGGGACGGATCCGCGAAAAGCGCAGTATCGTCAACCCACGCCCGCAACCCGTAGCGGCCAAGCTGGATACCGCATAGTATATTTCCTGAAACTGCGTGCGATCGAGGGGTTCGCCCGTCCATGAACCGGATCGTCAATCAACGCTACACCCTGCTGCGCACCCTCGGTGAGGGTGGGATGGGTGAAGTGTTCCTGGCTGCCGACAGGGAGCGCTCGGGCGCCCTCGTTGCACTGAAATACCTGTCCCGCCAACAGGAGACCGCCGGCTCTGGGCACTTGCGGGAGGAGTTTCGCAAGATGAGCCGCCTGGACCACCCCCATCTGGTGCGCGTCTACGACCTCGAAGAGGACCGGGCGCGCCGCGAGCCGTTCATCTCCATGGAGTATGTCGAGGGTGTCGACTTCCTCACGGCGTGCCGGGGAGCGGATGTGAAGCAGGTGCTGGATCTGGGGATCCAGTCATTGCTGGCCCTCGAATACCTGCACTCCCAGGGGTTCGTTCATTGCGACCTGAAGCCGGAAAACCTGCTCGTTTCGCCCCCGGGCCTGACCGCCGATGAACCTCGAGTGCGCCTCCTCGATTTTGGCCTCTCCAGAACGCTGGGTGAACAGGAGCGCGAGGCCGGAGGGAGCCTGGCTTACACCGCACCGGAGCAATTCCGGGCCGAGCGGATCGATCTCCGCGCTGATCTGTACTCTCTCGGCGTGATGCTGTACCAGGCGTTCACCGGAAGGCTGCCGTTCGAAGCCAGCTCGGCCGCGGAGATGATTCAGGCCCAGCTCACACAGGACCCCCCCGCCCCACGAAGTCTGCGCCCGGACCTGGACCCCGGCCTCGAAGCGGTCCTGCTGCGTCTCCTGCACAAGCAACCTGCGAAGCGTTACCCCGACGCCCGCCAGGTGATCGAGGGTTTGGGCCGGCTGACGACAGCTCCACAGACCGCTTCACCGGCCCCCCTCTGGCAACCATCCTCCCGCCTGGTGGGCCGCAAAGAACATCTGGAGGAGTTGGAACGGGTTTTCGGTGTCTTGCTGGCGCCCGATCCACCCGCCGACCCACTCCGCCTCCTCTGGCACGGGTCACCCGGTACGGGACGAACCCGGCTCCTCGAGGAATCACGCTCCCTGGCACGAAGCCGGGGTATCGAGGTCATCGAGGTAGCGGCCGGTAGCGACACACGGGGTCCTTACGATCTGCTGGCTCGTATCGAGGAGGGGCTCCGCGAAGCACACGGCCGTCTGGCGCGTGCGGCCAGGGCAGGTTCCATGCCGGCGGCGCCCGCCTCCAAACCTTTTGCGGGTGGCTCCAATCCGGACGCACGCGCCGCCCGTCTGCAGGAGGCTCTCGAGGCGGTGTGCCGGCTGTCTCCCGTGGCGATCCTGATCGACGATCTCCACGCTGCCGATACCGATTCCAGGGCTGCTCTGGCGACGCTTCTGGGATTCCGAGGGACGCTGCGCGTCCTGATCCTGGCCACATGCAGTGGATCGATCGATGCCATCGGTGCCGAGCTCGCCGACGCCTGGAAGCAGGAGGAGCTCAGTCTCACAGCTGAGGTTGGACGCCTCCCGGACGAGGAGATTTCCGCGTTGCTCGCCTCCCTGATGAGATCGGATCCTTCCCGGCTCGCGCCCGGGTTCATGCTCCGGCATGCGGACGGCAATCCTCGTTTCGCGGTCGAGTGGGCCAGGACGCTCTCCGAGAAGGGCGTGCTGCGGGTGCAGGAGAAGGACCGCTCCCTGGTCCTGGAAACAACCGAACAGCTGAAAGCGCCGGAGGGACTGGTTGATCTTTCGCAACAACGTCTCGAGGGCCTGACCCCGTCCGCCCTGGCACTGGCCTCGGGCCTGGCCGTGCTCGACCGGCCGGCCCCTGTCCGTGAAGCTGCGGAGGTTTCCGGCCTCGAACCTGCGAAGGCCGCCGATGCGGCGCGCGAACTTAATGAGCGGGGACTCCTTGCGGGGCCCGGTGTATCTGACGCGGATCTTTCGCTCGGCCACGCAGCGCTGAGAGACGCGGTCCTGGCGCGCCCGGGCGGCAAGGCCGCGGCACTTCATGCGCGGACGGCCGCGCTTCTGGAGAAGGCGGGCAGCGCACCCGCCTCCGAGATTGCCTGGCACTGGCGCCGGGCGGAAGATCCTCCACGGGCGCTCGAGGCAGCGCTGCGGGCCGCCGAGGAGGCGAAGCTGGCCGGCGCGATAGCACAACAGGTGCGGATGCTGGGGTGGGCGCTCGAGGCATGTCCAGAAGATGCAGCCGCACGCCGTTCGGAGATTTTGATAAAGATCGCGCTCTCGCGGCAGAGCAGAGATTCGTTCGAGCAGGCGCTGGACGCGTACCGGCAGGCACGAACGCTCATCCACCCAACACTCAGCCCGCAAGCTATGCAAGAAGTCCTCGTCGGTATGTACAGCTGTTACTCCCGCCTGGGGTTGCAGAAAGATGTGGATCGACTCGATCCGCAGATCGAAACTGGCTTTCGTTCAGCACCGAACCCGTACCTGGAAGGCAAATTCCTGCGGACGCGGGCGCAACGTCTCTGGACTGCTTATCGGGTGGAAGAGGCTTCCCAGATGATCCGAAAGGCCTCGGATCTATTTCGGACTTCCGGCCACCCGGTCGAGGCCGCTCTGTGCCTCAACAACCTGGGCTCCCAGTGCATCTGGACCTGGAACCCCAACCGGGTGGAACACGTCTACAGGGAGGCAGAATCCCTGCTGCTCGAAGCTGGAGCGGAGGAGTGGCTTTTCCTTCCTCGAGCGAACCTGGCTTTTGTGGAGATGTGCCGTGGAAACTGGCCCGAAGCTGAGCGCAAGTACCATGAGCTGATTGAGACATTCCAGACCCGGGGCGATGCCCTACCACCTTATTTCCTCATCCACCGCGGGGTCGTGGGAGAGCAGCGCGGGGCACTCGATGAAGCTCTGCGCGATTACGAGAAAGCGGTAGTGAATGCCAGCCTCAACAGCCACTCTGCATCAGACAGGCCCTATGCCCTGGACCGCCTGGGCTCGCTGTTGCGCCGGCTTGGGCTACGCGAACGCGCCGACGAGGCGCATGAGCGTGGCCTGTCAGAAGCGCAAAAGAATCATCTCTCCACCCAGACGGTGTACCTGACCACGGCGCTCGCGGAGGATCTCTGCGAGGCCGGTGGGGATCCGCAGCGTGCGGCCGCCCTCTCAAGGGAGGCCGCCGTCGAGGCGTCCGGGCTCCATGCCAAGCGAGCCCACCTGCGCGCCCTCCTGGCTGGCACGCGGGCCGCGCTGCTCTGCGACAATCGGGAAGGCGCCAAGGTGGCGATCACCCAGGCAGCAGCGCTCTCTCTACCCGACTTCTGGCGACAGGAGCTGGCGCAGCGAGATCTCATGGCGGCGCGGGTTGCGCTGGCTCGCGGTTCGAGAGAGAAGGCCGCAACAGCGCTCGAAACCGCCCTCGTGCACGCGCGGTCCCACTCGCTAGCAGCCGAGGAGGCAGAGATTCTGGCGGCGCGCCTCGCGGCGGGCCTATCTAAAGACCGCGCGGGGGATCAGCGCCGGTTGCTGGAAGCTATCGATGCCTTTACGCAACGCACGAACGATCCGGCGATCGTCCGTCTGGCGCACAACGCGCCCGCCTGGCGGTTGGCCGCCGAAGAGGCTGAACGGGATCTGGGACGTGGAAAGGCCGCGATACGCACGGACCTCTCGGAGAGCCGGGCCCTGGAGGCACTGGCCGGAGTCGGCCGTACGATCCAGGCCCTTGAAGACCCAGAAAAGCTCGCCCCTTCCCTGCTCGATCAAGCTCGTTCCCTGGTGGGAGCGGAACGTGCCATGTTGCTGCTGGCTCAGCCGGATGGAGGGAACCCACGGGTTGTGGCCTCGAGCGGGCTCGAGGCCGCGTCGGAACAGGAAGCGCTGGAGTTCAGCCGCGCCGCCCTGTCCCAAGGAATGGAGTCTCCTCTGCTGGTGCTGGATGCGCGTTCCGATCCTCGGCTCAGCACTTCCCTCAGCGTCGAGAAGTTCGGCATCCGCTCGGTCCTGTGCGTACCGCTGCGCCTGCGCGGAACCCTTCTGGGAGCGGTCTACCTGGACAGCTGCGGCCGCGTGCTGGAAGCCGGGCCGGACCATCTTCGGTTCGTGGAAGCGTTCGCCCACCACGCTGCTGCGGCACTCGATGCGTCACAGGCCTTCAGGGATTTACAGCAGGAGCACAACCAGCTGCGGCGGCGCCAGCATGAACGGTACCGTTTCGACCGGTTGCTCGGCCGCAGCCCCGCCATGCAGGAAATCTACGACCTGCTCGAGCCGTACTCGAAGAGCGATCTACCGGTTCTGGTAACTGGCGAGAGCGGCACAGGCAAGGAGCTGGTGGCGAGAGCGTTGCACTGGAACGGCCCGCGCAAGGAAGGACCGTTCGTGGCGGAGAGCTGCGCCGCACTACCGGAGAGCATGCTAGAAAGCGAGCTGTTTGGCCACGTGCGCGGCGCCTTCACCGGCGCCGATCGCGACCGGCGCGGGCTATTCCTGACGGCGAGCACGGGCACGCTACTTCTGGATGAGATTGGCGAGATGAGTCCCGCGCTTCAGGCCTTGCTTCTGCGCGTCCTGCAAGAGAAGGAGATCCGACCCCTGGGAGCGCCACGTGCGCTCCCAGTCGACGTGCGCGTGGTGGCGAGCACGCACGGCAATCTGAGCGAGGCCGTGCGTGAGGGTCGTTTCCGTGAGGATCTGCTATTCCGGCTGCGCGTTCTGACGCTCAACCTGCCACCGTTGCGCGAACGACTCGAAGATCTGCCGCTCCTCGCCGAACATTTCCTCGAAGAGCACCGGCGAGAGGAAGACCACGGTCCCGAGGCTCTGTCGTCCGAGGTGCTCTCCCGCCTGAGCCGCCATTCATGGCCCGGCAACGTGCGGGAGCTGCGCGGAGAGATCCGCAAGATGGCCCTGGTGGCTTCAGGAAAGCGGGTGAAGTGGCAGGAGATCGAGTCCCACCCGGAGCTGTTTGGCACGTTGCTGAATCCCGGACGCCTGGTGCGCCGGACGCGGTCCGGCACGCTCAAGGAGATGGAGCGCCAGCAAGTGGAGCGGGCGCTGCAGGTATCGGGAGGGGATAAACAGCGCGCGGCCGACATGCTCGGCCTGAGCCGTGCCACCTTCTACCGCAAATTGAGGCGCTACAGGATTACCCTGCCCGCAGGGCGCTGAGCAGGAGCCGCAGGCCCTTCCCACTCGCGGTGATTCCAGTCAGCAGGCAAGCACCCGCACCGGGCACCGTACGGTCTGCATGATCAGCCAGCCAGGCTTCTGTCTGGGAAGGTTATAGATAGGTTACAAAACCCGGCGGCTGGATGGCTAAGCGACTGTAAGTGAATCAATCGCTGGCCCAGAGACGCGTGCTGAAGTAGCGGCCACCTGATCTCTTGTTTACAGTAATTTAGGCCACATTTGCTGAGTTATCTAACACCACTCTAACACTCTGAGCCGAGCGAGCATCGGCTGCCGCCTGATGCACCTGATCATCCGTGTGCATGTAGGTGTCGATAACGCTGGCCGTGGTGTCGCCTATCGACTCGCCAATGGTCTTGGGGTGGATGCCTACCTTGACACACCGACTGACGAAGGTGTGCCGGAAGGATCGGAAGCTCACCCCGCTGATGCCAGCAGCCTGAAGGGCTCGCGGTAGAGCCTTGTCCATTTTGTGCCCGTTGACTGGCTGGCCATCCTTGCCAAGAAAGATGATCCCGTCCTTGTGGAGAACCTTCTGAGCCTCTGCCAGCACAGCCAGGGCCTCCTGATCCAGCGTCTGTATGATGAGCTTCTGGTTCTTGGGCCGCGTGATGCGGAGCGTGTAGGGCTGCTGACCTAAATCTGCCCAGCGCAGCGAAAGGACGACACCGCGATCCAGGCCGGTTGCACATGCCCAGCGAATAATCCTTGCAAGCCAGCCGGGGCTGTTATCAAGCAGCCGGGCCAGTTCCTCATTACTCACTGGCCGACTGTCGCTTGGTGGCTTGGGTGGCCGTTTGACCTCATCTGCGGCTGCCGGGTTGGAGCCCCACAGCCCTCGCCTCATGGCCCACTTGAATACTGTACCAAGCGAGACCAGATCCTTAGCAACAGTACTCGCCTTGCGTGTCTCTGCCCTGGCGTTCCTGAAGTCCTCCACTCGATTACGTGTTATCTCCGATAGTGGCGTATCGTTGCCAAACTCGCGAAGCTGAATACCAGTTGTCTTGACATAATAGTTCGTGCGCGGTCCCCGGTATCCACTGAGGAACTTTTCGACCAGCCAGCCAAAGGTTTTGCCGCTGCCAGTGGTGGCATCACCACGTAACTCGGCCTTGAACTTGGTGGGGTTGTGGTCGCCAGCATCAATTTCATTCTGTATGCGTCGCAGCACCTTCTCGGCATTCTTCTTGTAATCGCTCACCACATAGGCGATGCGCTTACCGCCAGACTTGTAACAGACATACCAGCGATTGATCCTATCCTTGTATACGTATGCCATCGCTACCTCCTCCGCCCCTTCTTATCCTTCACCCCCCAATATACCAG
>JAPUKU010000030.1 GCA_027295505.1 Acidobacteriota bacterium | reverse complement strand
CAACCCACCTGATCGTTGCCGCCCCCACTCGGGGCCGGAGTGGCAAGGGAACTCCGGGGGCTCATGAACGCACTCCGGGCCCCTCACCCAGCCAGGTTTAATATAGGTGCAGAATCAGCCCAGGTCTCGTGACCATAAGTATATATATTTAAAAGACTTGCTGTTTTATCGGCCCCGGGACTTCCCGGAAATCCTCCCCCTTCTCTCCCCTGCCCCAGGAGAGCTTGATCGAGCCCCCCCTGGAGCCGCTGCCGGGCCCCGTCCTGGAGAAGCCCACCTGTGTCGATCGCTCTTGAGCGGGCCGGGAGCCGGAGCTTGCTTCGCCGGTTTTCGTGCGAGAGATTTGACGGCACGGCGCACGGTGTGCTCAAATTTCTGATCTCAGGCAACGCATCCCATGACCAACCTTTCAAAGACCTTCAAGACCGGCGAGATGGTGAGCATTCCGGGGCGCTACGAGTGCCTGACCTGCAAGTATGGGGGCACCAAGACGGAAGTGCAGCTCAAGCAGGGCGTCATCTTCCCGATGTGCCAGGTCAACTCGATCAAGGACGCTACCTGGCAGCTTCTAGGCCGGGATGGCGCTTCCGCCCGCTAGTCTTACCGTGCCTCGGCCGGCCGGGTCGACCTTGCGAGCCCCGGCGCCCATGGATCTGGATAGCTGGATTCGCCAGAGAGCGCTTGAACTCGGCTTCAGCCGGGTCGGCGCCTGCGCCGCACATCCACCCCGTGATGGCGCCCGCCTGCGCGATTGGATGGCGCAGGGAAAACACGGAACCATGGAATGGATGGCGCGAACCGCCGCGGCACGCCTTGACCCTGAAAAACTCCTGCCGGGAGTGCGCTCCGTCATTGTCGTGGCGCTCAATTACGCTGCACCTTCCGGGCTGAGCCCGTCTCAGCGTGTTACTGCGGACTCCGATGCAGTGGAAGGGAGCACGGGTGGGGAGCCTCCGAGCGGCCGTGTCTCGATCTATGCGCGCGGGCGCGATTATCACCGAGTACTCATCCAACGCCTGGAAAAGCTGCGCCGCGAGCTTCAGGAGCGCGTCGCAGGTTGCCGCACCCGCGTGTGCGTCGACACCTCTCCCCTGCTGGAACGTTACTGGGCACAGGCGGCCGGTCTCGGCTGGATCGGCAAGAACACCAATCTGATCGTGGAACGCTTGGGCTCGTGGGTTTTTCTGGGAGCGCTGCTGTGCGACCTCGAAGTGCGGGCTGATTCCCCCGGCGTGGATCGCTGTGGCACCTGCAGGCGCTGCCTGGAGGCATGCCCCACGAAGGCGTTCGACGGACCCTGGGACCTGGATTCACGCCGTTGCGTGTCGTACCTCACGATCGAGCACCGGGGAGAGATTGAGCCTGATCTCGCCCGGGGTATGGGCGACTGGGTGTTCGGCTGCGACGACTGCCAGACCGTCTGTCCGTGGAACCGTTTTGCCGTGCCGACAGCCGTTGCCGACTTTGACGGGGACTCCATCAGCCGTCTGCCGCTGGAGCGCCTGGCGGATCTGAGTGAGACGGAGTTCGACGCCCTCACACGGGGGCGCGGGCTGCGTCGAGCCCGCCGTCACGGCCTGAGACGGAATGCGCTCGTGGCCCTCGGGAATTCCGCCACCGCCCGGGCTCTGGGGCCTCTGGAAAAAGCACTCGATGATCCGGATCCAGTTCTCCGGCGCCAGGCGGCGAGATCGCTGGCACGCGTGGGCGCCTCCTGCAGGAACACCGGGGCTCATCGGGCACTGGCGGCTCGACTTGGGATCGAGGGCGACCCCTCTACCGCACGTGCAATCAAGGAGGCGATGGTGGACCTCACGATGGCAGTCGGCGACACCCGTGAAGCCCGACCATGAGCCCCGCTTCCTCCCGCCCCGCCTCCCGGCTGCGCCGGGCCAAACCTTCCCGCACCCCGCCCTCTGTGCGCCGTGCGGGCGGGCGCCCGCCCCGGGTCGAGGCGGAGCGACTTCGGGGAATCCTCCGCGGTCTGCGCGAGGAGCATCCTGAGGTGCGCTGCGCGCTCGAGCACCGGAGTGCGTTTCAGCTTCTCGCAGCCACCATCCTCTCCGCACAATGCACCGACACACGGGTGAACCAGGTCACGCCCGAGCTGTTCCGGCGTTACCCGACCCCCTCCAGCCTGGCGGCAGCTCCTCGTGCGCGGATTGAAGAGCTGATTCGCACCACGGGCTTCTTCCGCAGCAAGGCACGATCGCTGCAAGAGATGAGCCTGGACCTGGAAACCCGGTTCGGGGGCGAGGTTCCCCGTTCTCTCGATGCTCTCGTCGACCTGCAGGGCGTCGGGCGCAAGACCGCCAACGTGGTGCTGGGAACCGCGTTCGGTATCCCGTCCGGCGTGGTCGTCGACACGCATGTGAAGCGCATTTCCAGACGCCTCGGGCTCACACACCACGACGATCCGGTACGCATCGAGCGCGATCTGATGCAGATCCTGCCCCGCAAAGGGTGGATCGATTTTTCCCACCGGGTCATCTGGCACGGCCGCCGCGTCTGCAAAGCCATCAGGCCTCGCTGCGAGACCTGTACGCTGGCGCCCTTTTGTCCGACTGGAGAAAAAGAGCTGCGCCGGAGGGCGCGCAGCCTGACCGCACCCTCTCCCCCGTCACGGCGCAAGAGTTCGAGGCAGCGCGTCCGCCCGGTTTCAGCCCGGAGTCGTCGTGGCCCGGGGGACTCCCGCCGATCCCGGGCGGATTGAATGGGGTGGGGAGCATCTGGTATCATCGACTATCGTTTAAGAGGGCGTGTACCGCGTGTTCCAGCAAACCGGCTCTGACAGTCCCGGGGCGCTTCAAATTCATGATATACAGAGCTTTGTGCCCGTCGAGCCATTGAGTACTCGAACCAACAGGAGCAACTGAATGCCCGATCTGGTCCGGATCTTCGACACCACCCTCCGAGATGGTGAGCAGTCGCCCGGGTTCAGCCTGAACCTGGACGAAAAGGTGAAGATGGCCGAGCAGCTGGAGCAGCTCGGCGTGGACATCATCGAGGCAGGCTTCCCGATTGCCTCAGAGGGAGATTTCCAGGCCGTCCGTGAGGTCTCCAGGCAGGCCCGCAAGTCGGCGGTGGCGGGTCTCGCCCGTGCTACTCGAGGAGACATCGACCGGGCCTGGGAAGCACTCAAGCACGCGAAACACCCCATCATCCACACGTTCATTGCCACCTCCGACATCCACCTGCAGTTCAAGCTGCGCCGCAGCCGTGAGCAGATCCTCGAGGAAGCCGCCGAGGCGGTACGCTACGCCCGGACCCTGTGCGACGAGGTGGAGTTCTCCGCCGAGGATGCCACGCGCAGCGACGTGGACTATCTGGTCCAGGTCGTGCAGGCCGCCGTCGACGCGGGCGCCTCGACCATCAACATCCCCGATACGGTGGGGTACACCATTCCGGACGAATACGCAGCTCTGATACGGGCCCTGCGTGAGCGCGTGCGCGGCATCGACAAGGTGGTGCTCAGCGTTCATTGCCACAATGATCTGGGCCTGGCCGTGGCGAACTCGTTTGCCGCCGTGCGCGAGGGCGCGCGCCAGATCGAATGCACCATCAACGGTATCGGTGAGCGCGCCGGTAACGCCTCGATGGAAGAGCTGGTGATGGTGTTCAGGACCCGCCCCACTCTCAATCTCGACACGAGGATCCGCAGCGAGGAGATTTACAGGACCAGCCGCTTGCTCTGTAACCTGACCGGCACTTTCGTGCAACCGAACAAAGCAATCGTGGGTCGCAACGCCTTCGCCCACGAGGCAGGAATCCACCAGGACGGAGTCCTCAAGAACCCGTTGACGTACGAGATCATGACGCCCCAGTCAATCGGACTCAAAGAGAACACGCTCGTCCTTGGCAAGCACTCCGGGCGGCACGCCCTGGACTCCAAGTTCAAGGAGCTGGGATACAGCCTGAATAAGGAAGATCTCGAGAAAGCCTACCTGCTGTTCTGCAAGGTGGCGGACCGCAAGAAGCAGATCTATGAAGAGGATCTGATCACCATCGTTCAGGACGGATTACAGGAGATCCCGGAGACCTATCACATGCTGCTGGTGCAGTCGACCGGTGGCAATCAGGCAGTGTCCTCCGCCAGCGTGCGGCTGCGCAAGGGCTCCGAGGAGTTCACCGACTCCGCTGTGGGCGACGGGCCTGTGGACGCCTGCTACAAGGCAATCGATCGCATCACCGGTCGCACCTATCGCCTGCTGGACTACAGCGTGCGCTCCACCACCAAGGGGAAGGATTCGATCGGTGAGGTATTTGTTCGCATATCGACGGGCAAGATCGAATACATCGGTCGCGCCGCCTCCACCGACATCATCGATGCAAGCGCCCGCGCCTATCTCAACGCGGTCAACAAGGCCATCTACCATCAGCAGCGCCTGGCCCTGCAGCCGGAGGACAGGCCGGCCAGGCAGAGGGGCGGCTCGGGACGTCCCCGCAGGCAGGCCACCGTATGATTGCGACCGCGGACGCTGGATTGACCTGTCGCACCTGTCTGCACCTATCCCGCTCCGCTTGAACACTCTTCGGAGTCACTCACTTTGAAAATTGCCGTACTACCGGGTGACGGCATTGGCCGTGAGGTCACGGCTGAGGCTGTCAAGACCCTCGAGTTCGTCGGCCGGCGGCGGTCACTCTCATTCGATTTCGAGGAAGCCGCAGTCGGAGGAGCTGCCCTCGACGCCCACGGGGAGCCGCTGCCTGCGGCCAGCCTGGCGCTGGCCAGGCAGAGCGGCGCCGTTCTTCTGGGTGCAGTGGGCGGCCCGAAGTGGGACGAGCAGCCGTACGATAAGCGCCCCGAACGCGCTCTTCTCGGACTGCGCAAGGAACTCGAGTTACACGTCAACCTGCGCCCCGTAAAGCTGATCGAAGCCCTAGCTGATCGCGCCTCACTGCGCTCGGAGGTGATCCGTGGCTGCGACATGATGATCGTGCGCGAGCTTACCGGAGGCATTTACTTCGGCGAACCCCGCCTGCTCGAGCGTGGCGATAAGGGACGGTGGGCGGTGGACACGCTGGTGTACCACGACTGGGAAATCGAACGTGTGGCCCGCCTGGCTTTCGAGATCGCCCGCAAGCGACGCAAACGGGTCCACTCCGTGGACAAGGCGAACATTCTCAAATCGTCGATGCTGTGGCGGGAGGTCGTCGAGGAAGTTGCCCGTGACTTCACGGATGTCAAACTGCAGCATCTCCTGGTGGACACCTGTGCTATGCAGATCCTGCGCGACCCCCTGCAGTTTGACGTCATCGTCACCGAGAACATGTTCGGCGACATTCTGAGTGATGAGGCGGCCATGCTGGGTGGCTCCATTGGTCTACTCCCGTCCGCCAGCCTCGGTGGCCGCGTCGCAATGTACGAGCCGGTGCATGGCAGCGCTCCCGATATTGCCGGCCAGGGAAAGGCCAACCCTGTGGCATCGATCCTCTCCGCCGCCATGATGCTGCGCCACTCGTTCGACCGTGAAAGCGAGGCATCGGCAATCGAGACAGCGGTCGAACAGACTCTCGCCGACGGCCTGCGCACGGCCGATCTGGTCCCCGCCGGCGAAAAGGCTATTTCCACCACAGAGATGGGCGATGCCGTCCGTGTGAGGCTCGAGAAGCTGCTCTGAGGCCCGGCGGCCCTGTGGTACGCTAGGGCGCTCCGGCCGATTTCTCCGGCCCGTCTGGCCCTGACTTCAGGAGGTCCTCCGATGTTCCCGCCATTACGCGGCTGCTCGTGCCGCACGATTATCCTCGCTGTGGCCGTTCTTCTCACCTGTGGGTTGTCCCCCTCCGCACTGGCCCAGCAGAGCTACAGCAGCACCGGGAACAGACCGGATGATTCGATCCGGCTCTTCCAGCGGTTCATACAGGACGGTGCCATCACGCCGCACGTGTGGCTGGAGGGGCAGGCGCGATTCCAGTCGAACTCACCGATCTTCAACGGCGACGAGGCAGAGCGCCGTCTGCTCGGGACCATCCTGGCGCTGGGACTCACCGAGGACCTGGAGATCGGCCTGACGCTCGGCGTGGTCAGTCTTGATCCGGACAACGGTGGCAGCGAGTCCGGGCTCAGCGATATGCAGATTTACGCCAAGTACCGCATCAACGAGTTGCCCCTCAGCGTCACACTGGGAGGCATTGTCAAAATTCCAACCGCCGATGAGGATGAAGGGCTCGGAACCGGGGAAGTCGATATCGAGGGTTTTATCGCCGTGCGAAAGAGCTACGGCCACGTGGACCTGATCGGCAACGGCGGTGTGCGCTTTAACCAGGACCCCGAGATAGGTGACATCGATGGACGCACCTCGATCCTGTTGGGAGGTGGTGTCATCATCGCCATGACGCAGACGGTGTTCAACACCTGGGAGCTCAACTTCGAGTCAAAGCGCTATGAGCGAACCGATTCCAGTACCACCCTCACACCAGGCCTGATGTGGCGCGTGGGCGACCGGGGTCTGATCCGGGCGGGGATCGGGATCGGCCTCACCGATGGCGCTCCCGACTTCGAGGCCATCGGGGGCTTCGTTCTCAGCTATTAGGGAATAACAAGTTGGCAGGCGGCGTTGGACACGGGTAAGATGGCTGTCAGCCTCCAGCCCGCGCAGCCGAGCCCACACCGACCCCGGAGCCAGCACCGCCCGGGGTCATCAACCCGCCGTTTCGGGACACCGGACGTGTGAACGGCGATTGGAGATCGACCTATGTCCTTCTTCTCCGACGAACCCAAGCTGCCTTCGGACCCATCGCCTGACGTAGAGCAGGCGGTCCTGGAGCGCTACCGCAAGGGGGCGCAGGAGATCGAGGAGGATCTTTGCTGCCCCACAGACTATGAAGAGCGCTTCCTGGAAGTCATCCCCGAAGAGATCCGCTCCAAGGACTACGGTTGTGGCGATCCGTCACGCTACCTACAGCAGGGTGACACGGTCCTCGACCTGGGAAGCGGCGCCGGGAAGATTTGCTTCATCGCTTCGCAGATCGTCGGCAAGCGGGGACACGTCATCGGCGTCGACTTCAACGACGACATGCTGGAGCTCGCCGAGAGGCACCGCCAGGACATCGGCAACACCATCGGCTGGCACAACGTGGAGTTTCGGAAAGGACGGATTCAGGATCTGTCGCTCGATACGCGGAGGCTCGACACCTACCTCGCCGCCAACCCGGTTGACAGTAGCACCAGTCTTGCGGCGCTCGAGGCCCACGTGGCGATGCTGCGCCACCAGCATCCCCTGGTTGCCAGCGAATCGATCGATGTCGTGGTCTCCAACTGCGTGCTCAACCTGGTGAGCGACGCGGAAAAGCAGGTCTTGTTCCAGGAGATCTTCCGGGTGCTGCGCCGCGGAGGGCGCGTTGCCATCAGCGACGTCGTCAGCGACGAGGATGTGCCCGAGAACATGAAGCGCGATCCCAGGTTGTGGAGCGGCTGTATCTCGGGTGCTTTCCGGGAAGATCTCTTCCTCAAGGCGTTCGAGGATGCCGGGTTTCACGGTATCCAGATAGCCTCTCGCCAGGAAAAGCCATGGCGGGTGGTGGAGGGAATCGAGTTCCGCTCCCTGACCATCACAGCGCGCAAGGGCAAGCAGGGCCCGTGCTGGGAACGTAAGCAGGGGATCATCTATCTGGGTCCATGGCGCGAGGTCGTCGATGACGACGGCCATCGCCTGGTGCGCGGACAGCGCGTGGCCGTGTGCGACAAGACCTACCGCTTGCTCACGAGTGAACCGTACACCCGACAGATCGCCCCCGTGGAGCCTTATCACGACATACCGCTCGATAAAGCCAAACCCTTCGCCTGCAAAGGATACTCACTCAGGCATCCCAAGGAGACGAAGGGCAAGGATTACGACATCACGACGGAAGCCACTGAACCCTGCTGCGGCTCCGGGCCGGACAAGTCCAGCTCGAATGGATCGAGCTGCTGCTGAACCCCGTTTCAGCACGACTCAGCACCACCGGCTTTCCGCATCCCGCCTGAGGCCCTCAGCCTGAAAAATGTTATGGCCGCTGATCTGCTCCTGAACGAGAAACAAATCCGGGAAGCGGCGGATCACGTGATGAACAGCGAGGAGTTGCGCGAGGGCGCGCGCCAGGAGGAGATCAAGTGATGCAACGCAGTGGGATCGGAATGAAACATGTTTTGAGTGCTCACATGCGGCCTCTGGTGCTCCTGGCCCTGCCCCTGTGGCTCATCGCGTGTGGATCGGATTCTTCTACGAGGCCCGAGGCAAAAGTGTCTGGTTCGAAGATCAAGAAAATGATCATGGGTGCTTCGATCGCAGAACTGCAATCCGCCATGAACAGGGGCGAGATCTCCGCCGAATCCCTGACCCGATATTTGCTTGACCAGATCGAGGTTCACAACGAGGAGCTGCGCGCTGT
>JAPUKU010000003.1 GCA_027295505.1 Acidobacteriota bacterium | reverse complement strand
ACCGAAGCATTAATGATGCGGCGACCGTTCGTCGTGTCGACCGGCACCCGGTAGAGCCGTCGCACACCCATGGCTCGCCAGTCCTCATCCCCGGCCAGCAGCTCCAGCACGGGAGCCGGGAGGCGTTCGGCGGCCAGGGCTCCCACCAGCGATCCTCCCAGAAGCCGTGCGGCGGCGTTGTTGGCGCGGTAGAGGGTGCCGCCGGGAGCGACGACCAGGATGCCGATGCTGCTGCTCTGCAGGATGCCGTCGCTCAGAGCACGCAGCTTCTCGACCTCATCCACCTTTCTCTCGATCTCGCCGTAGAGACGGGCCCCTTCAATGGCCATGGCGGCGTGGCCCGACACGGTCACAAGGAGCTGCAGGTCTTCGCGCGTGAGGGAGGATCCGGAGGTGCGGGCGCCCACCGCCAGCAGGGCGACCACGCGGCCTTTCACCTTCATTGGAATGAGGTGCTCGAATCCGGCGGCAAGCCACGCGGCCGTCCCTTCGAGCGTGTCCGTCTCGGTCAGCTCGAGCTGCTCCCGTCGCGCGAGGGTCTCCATTAGCTCGGAAGGCTCATCCAGATGAGGAAGGGGTGTGTCGCTCGTCCGCGGCAGCCGGGCGCTGGGCATGAAACGGCCTGCGTCGCCGTGCACCAGTACCGCAGCGCGGGCCACCTCCAGCGTCTGGGCCACACGCTCAAGGAAACGCTCGAGCATGGCCGGGAGCTCATTGCGTTCCGAGTTCAGCTCGCGGCTGAACTGGATGAGGGTCTTTCGATAGTCGTACTTGTCGAGATAGAAGAAACGGTCTACCTGCGTGTGAATGCGCTCGCGCAGCGCCGGTGTGAGGGCCGCGGCTGTGAGCACGGCCAGAAGCATCGGAAGCTGCTCCGGGAGCTGGCTCCACGAACCGAGAAGCGCGCGGAGCGCCAGGTAGACGGCCAGGTAACAGGCGACTACTGCCAGCGTGTAGACAGTGAGGGCCACGCCACGCTTGAGGATAACTTCCAGATCGGCCAGACGCTTGCGTGCCAGAGCCACGGAACAGGTCACTGGCAGCACACCGAGCGGCAAGAGCGCCAGGGAATGCCACGGCCCGATCTGGGATCCCAGACCAGCCGGCAGCAGGTAGAAGAGTACGAACGGTGTCAGCGAGGCCGCGCACCCGTACTCAATCCACTGCAGCTGGCGTCGGACGACCCGTTCACGGAGTCGCAGCCGTTGGACCACGAGCGATACGGCTGTGCCACCCAGGCCGACTGCCAGATAGAGAAGCTGGAGCCGGTCGGATGCTTCCAAGGCTCCAATCGGATTCTCGAACCGGTACGCGCCCCCGAAACCGACGAGCCACACGGGCACGGCGAAGAGCAACCCTGAGAAGCCGTGGAGCAGAAGCGCCGCCGGCACACGGGTGCCGTGCGAAACGAGCGGGCGGGGATAGAGCAGGGCGCAGTGGAGCGCCAGGGCGGGCAGCCAGCAGCGGGCTGCCGTGTCGAGCCAGTAAATGCTCCAGTCGAACGTGGAGGCCTGGCCCGAGTGTGAAAGCGCCAGAGCCAGCCACGCGGTCAGGCTGAGGAGGTAATAAGGGACGAGCCCGCTGCGGCGTCGCTGTAACATCAACAGCGTGCCGCTGACCAGGAAGGCAAGTCCTACGAGCCACAGGTAAAGTCGGGTGTGAAGGGCGCTTTCCGCACCTGAGGTCGTGAACTCCACCGGCAGCGTCTCACCCGCGCGTTCCACGCTGAGCGAGATGCTCGTGCCGGGAGGCTGGCTGGCGACCCGATCGGCCGCCACCAGAGCGCTCGACACCTCCTGGCCGTTCAAATCCAGCAGGCGATCTCCCGCTTGCAGGCCCGCTCGTTCCGCAGCACCGCCGTCCGTGACCGCAACGATCTTGACCCCTACCGGAGTATCAGTCAGCTCGAGACCCGGATCGGTCTGTGGATTGAAAAGGCCATCGGCCAGATTGAACACCCCGACCAGCAGGGCGGCACACGACAGACCCAGGAAGAACAGGGAGACCGCATCCCAGCGGAGCGAGGCGCGCGATGAACGAGCGTGGGGCATCACGTCAGAACCGGACGGCCACTCCACCGCTGAGGCGGTTCTCGCTGGGGAGAATGCCAGCTCTGCGAAGGGTAGCGATGTCGGACTGGGTTTCTGCGTCGGTGCGCTGGGTCCGGTAAATAACCAGCAGCCTCCAGTGCGCGTTCCACAACGCGATGGACGGTAGGTCCTGCTGCAGGCCGAAGTCGATGCGCTCGAGCTCGTAAGATTGCCCCGTCATGTCCAGGCCGTCGGTGGGGTTGCTCAGGTAGCGCTGGTAGTCGAGATGCACCAGCGTGCCGCTTCCGGGCCGGTAACCACGGGCGCTCGCCACTATGTATTGAACCAAGTTGTAGGTGAGCTCCTGCACAGGGGTTTCATCGAAATAGCCGCTGGCCATGTACCCTTCCACCTGTCCCACCTGCGATCCTACTGCGGCCACGAACCCATGGAATCGTTTCTCGAGCTCGATGCCGATCCGCATGCTCTCAGCGTTTCCCTCGCTCACCAGGAATGGGCGTAGCACGGGCCCGGCTAGGTTCGGCTCCGGTGTGTCACGGTCCAGGGGCGCGTAGGCAAAGGGATGGTAGACCGCGTTGACTGCCAGGGTGAGACTCTTGCGCTGGAAGGGATGCCTGACGCCGAACCGGTAGCCGACCCGGGAGAGCAGGCCGTCTTCTTCGAGCCCCGGGGTGGCCTGCCCCGTCTCGGCAAAAAGTGCCTCCGGAGTGTCGAGGGCCAGGGAAATCCCCGCGCTCCAGCGCGTGCCGTCCCGCTGGGAGATGGTCACGCCCGCCTCGGGTATGAAAGCGTCGGTCGAGGCTTCGGAGAATACGCGCTGGGTCCGGCGGTGGTAACGGAAACCGTAATCGAGTGACAGCGGGCCATTCAGAACCCGTTCTTCGCGGCCGTGCAGGTCGAACGCCCAGCGCTCGCGGCCATTGCCGGGCGTGCTGCCGAGGGGCGAGAACGCGGACATCGCGAGGTTTCCCGGCGTGGCCACATTCAGCCGCCGTGCCCGCATGTTCACGATCATGCGGCGCTGATCGTTCAGCCTGAGCTGTAGGGTGCCGAATGCCTGCCAGAGCTCGTTGTTCGCGCTACGGATGCTCGGCTGGATGTGACCGCTGTCCGGGTCAGCCGCCTCGGAAGCTTTGCTGAAAACTTCCACAGCACGATAGTCAACCGCGACGTTCATCGAGCCCCGGCCCCCGAGGTTGTGCTCCCAGCGCGCCCCGTACCCCTTCAGATCCTGATCAAAGCCGTCTGCAGGCGCACCGGTGGTCGGGACGACCGTGTAGTCACGACTGCTCAGCAGGGCTGAGAGCTCAATCCGGTCGTTCGGGCGAGGGTGATACTCCGCCACCAGCCGGGCGAAATGGTTTTCATGCTCCTTGTGCAGGGACTCACCCTTATCGCTGGAGTCCAGGCGGGCCCCGCCGCTCAGGCCGGAGAGGGTGATCCGGAAATCGGAACCCAGATCAACACCCAGATCGACCTGGGTGGTATGCCCCTGCGCTTCACCGGCGCTGGAGACGAAGGCGAATCTCTGATCGACGCTGCCATCCACGCGCGCGCCTGTGCCGTTCCGCTCCGGAGTGCGATCCGGGGTCGCCGGCCGGGCGGCATTCGGCCCATTGTCGGACAGAACTGCTTCGACCCCGGTCTCTCGCAAAAGGTCACGCCTGGGCAGGCGCAGCGCCCATCCGGAGTCATCAGGCCGGGGCACGCTGGCGTCCTCGGGGAGCATCCCGCCCAGCACCGGCGGCATCACCAGGCTCACGCTCCGGTCGATGAGGGTGTTGAGTCTCGAGGTGGCAAAGCCGTATCCGTCCTTACTTGCTGTGAGCAGGTACAGACCGGGAACCAGACCGGGAAGGAAGAACTCTCCCCGCGCGTTCGTGGTTGTGGTGATGGCAGTGCTCTGGGCCGGCAGGAGGCTGATCTGCACGGCAACCTCGGCGAGGCGCCGCCCCCCGGGATCGGAGACCGTCCCCCGGACCCAGCTTCGGCCGTCCGTAGCTCGGGAGGGTGCCCCCAGGCAGACCAGGCTCCCTAGTACGAATCCGATCAGAATTCTCCGCAGTCTCGAGCGAACCATCTTCGCCTCCAGAACGCTGTGTGAAATGCCTCGTGGATAGGTGGATTCCGGTTGGCCGGGCAGCTCCAGAAAGAAAAAAAGAGTATAGCCCGACGGGCGGAAATGTCAAATTCTGAAAGAGTTAGAACAGATCCAGTTTTCTGGGTCTCTGCAGCTCCAAACTATTGGATGAAACTCCGGGTCAAATAACGCGCGGGAGCGCATACCGGTGAACGGGTCAGAAGTAGGTTCGGATTTCGAGCCGGTAGGCGAGGTCCTCTCCACTCTCCCCGAGATCGACGCGGAAGCGGGATCCCGGGGTCATGCGCACGTTCTCGCGGTGATCGATCCAGTTCAAGCTGCCCTCCTCCGACTCGGCCGCCAGGGAGCCGCGCACGGCGATGTCCAACAGGAGATCACCCGACTCGATCGCCTGCGGGCGCAGGCGAACCTCGAGAAGCTGGATGCCATCGCTCTGCTCCAGTCCTCCTGTCAGGCGGATGAGGCTGGAGGCTTCGGTCCCGAGGCCGGCGCTCAGGATCTCACGCCGCAGAGTCAATGCCGTACCCTTCTCCTCGCGCACGAGTTCGACCACCATGTCGATCATTCTGAACGGCGGGAGGGTCAGAAGGTCCTGCAGCGGGTCGGGCTCGATCGCGGACCAGGACAGCGACAGAAGTAACCGCCGCCGCAAGCCTGGAAGCTGGTACACCTCCAGAAGTGTGCTGCGCCCCTCCCGAAGGATCGACGCAGCCCGCCGCACGAGCCAGGGACCGTGATCACCGCTCCTGCGAGTCCGTGACTCGAGATCGATGCTCACATTGCGCGAGTTCAGCATCCGCGGAATGATGCGAATGTCGAGGTCGAGCTGTATAGGGCCGATTCCGTCACTGGCCGGAAGGTTGACCCGTTTTTTCAGCCGCGCGGTGCGGCCGGGACGGATCGGGGCGTTGAAGCGGCCAAGGGTCCGGGTGCCGGTCCGCTCCCCGATCTCGGCGATCTCCAGGTTGAGCTGTGCTCTCCGGGCGGATGCCGGGCCCTCTATCATTTGCGCCGCCTGGCTCTCAAGGAGGGCCTCCAGAATGGGGTCTGTGTCGAGTGCTCCGACCGTCCTGTCGGGGCGTTCACTCCCTTGCGAACCGGGCGCCGCAAGGCACAACGTGATGATGCTGCCCGCGAGCAGGCGGAAAACCGACACTCGAGATGAGGACAGATGTGGAGAGAGAGGCTGCATGGCGCGGGTGCGGGGAGGGGAGCCGCCTCGGACGAAGCGAATATAGAGCCGGCACAACCTGGTGGCAACGCGCGGGTTTCAGGTTCCGGCAGGGGGATGGAATGGCTGGGCCCGGAGCGGTTGTCGTAGTGCGCGTATGCTACTCTCACAGAAATGAGTTGCGGATCACGAACACCGAACTTTTCTGCCGCTCTCCGGCTGGTTGCTCCGTTCCCATTCCTTGTGTCGGCCGTGCTCGCCGAAGCTACGCCGCAGGCGGTGCAGCAGTCCCGGCCCCCGGAAGCAGCCTTCTTCGTTGATGCCACCGTGGAAGCCGGGGTCCGATTCCGCCACCGGCACGGTGGCAGCGGGCGGAAATACATGGTCGAGACGATGGGATCGGGGGTCTGCTGGTTCGACGCTGACGGTGACTTGTGGCCTGATCTCTACCTTATTAACAGCCAGCCGCTTCCGGGGCACGACGGCAGGGGCGATTTTCGGAGCCGCTTTTACCTCAACCGGGGAGATGGCACCTTCGCGGACGCCACCGACCGCTCGGGGCTGGCGGCGCCCGGGTACGGCATGGGATGCGCTGCCGCCGACGTGGATGGCGACGGCGATCTCGATCTGTACGTGACCGCCTTCGGCCCGAACCGCCTCTACCTGAACCGTGGCGACGGGCGCTTCGATGAGGCCGGCGCCGCCTGGGGCGTGGATGACGGGAGCTGGAGTGCCAGCGCCGCCTTTGCTGATTACGACGGTGATGGTGATCTCGATCTGTATGTGTGCAACTACGTTGACTTCACGATCGACACCCACAAGCACTGTGGAAAACACGAGCCGGGATACCAGGCCTATTGCCACCCCGACGCATACAACGGCGTCTCGGATCGCCTCTATCGCAACGAGGGCGGACATTTCAAAGATGTCACGCGTGCGGCGGGAATCTCCAACGCCCGTGGCAACGGACTGGGCGTGGTATGGGGCGATTACGATAACGATGGCGATCCGGATCTCTATGTCGCCAACGACAAAACGGCGAACTTCCTGTACCGCAACAACGGGGATGGCACCTTTACTGATGTGGCACTTCTCAGCGGTGTGGGTTATGGCGATGACGGTCAGGCCCAGGCCGGAATGGGGACGGACTTCGGAGATTACGACGGAGATGGTGACCTGGATCTGGTGGTCACAAATTTTGATCTGGAGAGCAACAATCTGTACCGCAACAACGGCGACGGTACGTTTTCGGACGTTGCTCTATCGACGGGTGTGGGGGAGCACAGCTACCTGAGGGTCGGGTTTGGGGCAAAATTCCTGGACTTTGACAATGACGCCGACCTGGATCTGTTCGTGGTCAACGGCCACATTCTCGACAACATCGAGTTGTACCGCGAGATCCTCACGTACCAGCAGCCGAACCTGTTTCTGGAGAACGACGGGAGGGGTAAATTTGTTGACCGGACGGCGGCGCTCGGATCCGACCTGCAGACGCAAAGGGTCAGTCGCGGCCTGGCGGTGGCTGATTACGACCACGACGGCGATTTGGATCTCCTGGTCTCCCGCTGCAACCAGGAGGTGTCGCTTTATCGAAACGAGCGCGGGAGTGAACGCAACTGGCTGGCGCTAGACCTGAGGAGTTCGGGACTCAACCCGTTCGCGGTCGGCGCCCGCATCGAGGTGCGAGCCGGCGGCAGCCTGCAGATCGGGGAGGTGCGCGCAGGCTCGTCTTATCTCTCGCAGAGCGATCTGCGCCTGCACTTCGGACTGAACGGCTCGTCAACGGTGGATTCGGTGCACGTGCGCTGGCCGTCAGGTCGGTCCCAGGATCTCGGACCGCTCGAGGCCGGCCGTGCCCACCTGATTCGCGAACCGGCCGGCAACTGAGCTCTAGCCTTAGCTCTGCTATTCGTCGTCCTGCGCCACGCTGAACTTGAAGTACTTCTCTGAGTACAGGCCGCTTTCGTCCGATGCTGCCTGGCTGAGGTAAAGATCGCTTTCCCGTTGTGCTGCGTCCGGGCGCCCCAGGCGGTGGTACACCAGGGCCAGGTTGTAATGGGCTTTGGGAAAGAATGGCTGGAGCGCCACCGCCCGCTCAAGGCTGGCCGCAGCTTCCTGGATTCGATCCTGAAGCAAGCGGAGCTGTCCGAGGCGGTAACGGATCTGAGAGTGGTTGGGCTCCAGGCGCACGGCTTTCTGTAAATGCTGTTCTGCCTGCTCGAGCTCGCCGCGAGCCAGGGCTACCGCTCCCAGGCCAAAGTGAGCGTAGGCATTGCCGGGCTCCAAACGCAGCGCCGCGGCGAAGGCCACTTCCGCCGCGCGCCACTCGCCGCGGGCGCGGTGGCAGGAACCGATGTAGATCTGCAGCTCCGACCACCGGGGCCTCAGCTTCTCGGTACGCCGGAAGGCGGAGAGGGCGCCATCATACTGCTGCTGGTTGAAGTACGTGACGCCCGCTTCAAACGCAAAGATGTCATTGTCCGGGTCCAGGCGCTCCGCCTCAGCGAAAGCCGCGGCGGCTTCCTGGTATTGCTTCCGGCTCCGCAGGACCACGCCCAGCTGATGCCGGTAGCGCGGCTCCGTGGGGTCCAGATCAATCGCCCGGTTGGCCGCCGCGGCCGCCACCTCGAGTCGGTCGAGTCCGGCCAGGACGACACTTCTTAAAATGTGTGCCTGAGGATCTTCGGGCGTGAGCTCGAGGCATGCATTGAGCGGACCGAGAGCGGCCTCGATCTGACCCTGCAGGGCCAGTACCTGAGCTAGCTGGAAGTGTGTCCGTGCAGCCCTGGAGTCGAGCTCCAGCGAGCGCTCGAAGGCATCCTGCGCCTCGGCCAGGTTGTTCCTTCGCATGGCGGCCACACCGAGACGGAAGAAGCGTTCTGATCCGGAGTCTTCACTGGCTGGAGCCGGTGACTCGTGAGCGGCCGTGCTCCGGGTTTCCTGGGCCGGGATCCCGTTCGGGATCAGAAACACCAGACCGAGAACCCCGGCAATCAGTGGTGTCCGGCGGGTGGAGATGCAGCAGCGCCTCCGGCTGTCCATGGCGCCTTCCCGAAGCATGCAGAGATCGTAGCATCCGGCTAACAGGGCTCCAAGGTGAGGGCTAGGGTACGGGTGTGCGGAGTGAAGTTGTGCGCCCGGGTGCGTCGAGTGCACTTCAGTTGTAGTAGGCGCGCACAGCGTCCACGAATGCCTCGGCGAACCCCTCGCGGAAGATTGGTTTGCGCAGCACGGCACGGTCATGCTTGTTGTTGAGGTTGGCCACCTCGATGAGGACCTTGCTCGGCACGCGGCTGCTGCGGATGACGGCCGGCACCCAGGCGCGCCCGCGCCTCACCACGTGGTCGCGAATCGGCTGGTGAGGATGGATGCGGATCCTTGAACGGCGCAGCTCACGCACCATGATCGACGCGAACTCGCGGCTCAGGCCCTCAGAACGCAGGCGCTGGTTCCGCGTGAACGAGACATATTTTTCCTGTTGCACTTCCTTGTGCCGGGAGTAGACCCTGCCCGAGTTGCCGTAGCGGCCCCGGCGGTACCGCTCGCCTGGCACGTAAACCATGGCGCCGCGCACGGACGGGTGCAGCGAGTCAGCGTGGAAGCTGGCGAACAGGATGCGCTCCCTCGGCACGCCTTTCTGTCGGAGCGAGCGGTAATATGAGTTTACTAGGTACCAGCGTAGGTTGACCGCCACGGCCCGCAGCTTGCGGTTACGCGGGTGGTAGGGCGGGTTCGTGAGAACGACCTCATTCGTGTCGTGCGGCAGCCGCCCCTGGTCGCGGGGCTTGAACCCGGTTTTGCGATCCTTGATCGTGATCAGCACGGTTGCGGAAGTCTCACGCTCGAGCCGGCGCTTGATGCGGCACACGATGTCGTAGACCATCTCGTCTTCGTAAATGCCTCCCTTCACCGCGCCAGCGTCGATTCCTCCGTGCCCGGCGTCGAGAATGATCGTCACACCCGCCAGGTCGCGCTGCCCTCCGGGGTTCTGGAAGGCTTCCGTCTCGCGCCTCGTTGCCACCAACTCGATGCGGCGCGGATCGTGCAGCGGCAGGTACTCGGGAAGGAGCAGATCCAGCGGAACCTTGACGATGCCTCCGACCGGGATCTTGCGCACGTCGTGAATCTTGCTGCGGCGGGCAATCTGGTGGGCGATGGTATTGACCTCTGCCGGGGCGATACGGCCAGTAAAGCGGATGACGACCGCGGAATAAAGCGCTTCGGCCTTCTTGAGGCGGTAAGATGCAAAAGCTCCCTCAGCATCGCTTCCGTAGGTAAGAGGCAACGAACCCTCGCGTTGGGCTTTGTGTATTTCTCCCCAGCGTTGGAATAGCGGCTTGAGCAGGGATGAGGGGACGCGGGCCACGTCACCACTCGACAACGTCACCTCCTGCAAGCCGCTGGTCTGCTGAATCTCTGTATAGTGATGGCCCTCTCCGGTCAGCCATTCGGCAAGGTCCCATAGAGTTTCCTGGTAGGTGGGTAGAACGCCGCGTCCGGCCTCATGCACCCAGGCGTCCTCTTGCAGGTGATCCTTGGGGAAAAGGGCCAGGTATACCTGGAGCTGGTACGGTTCCGACAGCAGCTCGAAAGGTATGCGGTAGGTGCGTCCGAGCCGAAGGTTGGCGGATTGATTGGCCGTCCGGATTGCCTGCCAGGCGCTCTCATCCGGAGCATACTTGCGCGCCAGCAAACGGTAACCATCACCCGGCTGCGCGCGGACCAGGAGAACGAGCTGGTTGCCGTCCTCGATCGAAGCCCGCAGGCCGGGTCTGAATTCCACCGGCCGAAAAGCGGGGGTGTCAGCCGGCGAGGCGGCCATGGAGGCGATGGCCACCAGTGCCAGAAGTGGTCGCTTCACCTCAACCTTTTTTCTCTAGCGGCAGCGGACCCTGCTCGTCCCGGAAGCAACGTGCCTTCTCATAGGCACGGGCCACACGCAGGAGCTTTGGTTCCTGAAAGTGAGGGCTGATGATCTGCAGCCCCAGGGGAAGTCTCTGGCGCGACCAGCCGCAGGGCACCGAGATGGCCGGGACACCGGCCAGATTGATCGTGGCCGTGCAAATGTCCGACATGTACATGTCGAGTGGCCGGGCCATCTTCTCGCCCAGCCGGAAAGCTGGTGTCGGGGCCGTGGGGGTGACCAGCACGTCCACGTTGCGGAACGCTTCGTCGAAATCACGGCGAATGAGGCTACGAACCTTCATCGCCTTGAGGTAGTAATCGTCGTAGTAACCGCTGCTGAGGCTGTAGGTTCCCAGCATGATCCGTCTCTTGACCTCGCTGCCGAAGCCGCTGCTTCGGGTGGAACGGTACATGCCGCGTAGATCTCGATTCTCCTTGGCCCTGACGCCGTAACGCACGCCGTCGTAGCGCGCGAGGTTCGAGGATGTTTCGGCCGTGGCCACCAGGTAATAGGTGGGGATGGCGAAGCGCGTGTTCGGCATCGAGAGCCGGTTGATGACAGCGCCCAGCGATTCGAGTAACTTCACGGCCTCCTCAACGGAGCGCTCGACCTCCTCATCGAGAGCGGAGCTGAAATACTCGCTCGGAACCCCCACCCGCAGGCCGGTGATGCTTTCCTCGAGCCCCTTGACGCTGCTCTGGACCGGTTGAGGAGAGCTGGTCGAGTCACAGGGATCATGGCCGGTGATCGTGTCGAGAAGCAGCGCCACGTCATCGACGGTTTTGCCAAACGGTCCGATCTGATCGAGCGACGAGGCGAACGCCACCAGGCCATAGCGCGAGACGCTGCCGTAGGTTGGCTTGAGGGCGGGTACTCCGCAGAAAGAGCCCGGCAGCCGGATCGATCCTCCCGTGTCCGAGCCCAGTGCTGCCGGCACCATTTCGGACGCCACGGCGGCCGCCGATCCTCCGCTGGATCCTCCCGGAACTCTTTCCAGGTCCCAGGGGTTCTTCGTGGGACCGAAGGCCGAGTTCTCGGTGGAGGAGCCCATGGCAAACTCATCCAGGTTGGTCTTGCCGACGATCACGGCTCCGGCCTCCAGGATCCGCCGGACCACGGTGGCGTCGTAGATAGGAACGTGATTCGCGAGGATTTTGGATCCGCACGTGGTGTGTGTGCCCCGTGTGCAGATGTTGTCCTTGACCGCGATCGGCACGCCTGCCAGAGGCCCGAGTGTCTCTCCCGCAGCATGCCGCCGGTCGAGATCACGGGCCCTCTCGAGAGCCGGCTCCGCGGTGATGCAAATGAACGCGTTGATGTCCGGATTCAGCCGTTCCATGCGTTCGAGGTGCGCGCCGCAGATCTCTTCCGCGCTCACGCTGCGTTCCTCGAAAGCGGCGCGCAGTTCGCGCACCCCCATGCGGTTCAGGTCCACGACTTAGCCGATGACTTTGGGCACCTTGAAGTGCGCGCCGCCGTGTTCCGGGGCATTGGCCAGGACCTCTGCCTCGGACAGGGAAGGTCTCACCTCGTCTTCCCGGAGGGCTTCTCCCGACTCTGTCTGATGAGAGGTCGGGTTCACGCCTGAAGTATCCAGCTCCTTCAGCGCTTCGATGTAGTCCAGAATGTCGCTCAGTTGGGAGGCGAGTTCTTCATATTCCTTGTTGCTGAAATCGAGGTGGGCGAGGGCCGCGATGCGGCGCACCTCGTCAAGGGTAATTTTCACAGCCGCTCATGTTAGCGCACGATCTGTGGCTTATCAAGCAAGCTGCGGAGAGGATTCCAACTGGGCCTGGGATGGTTGCGGGGCGAGGACGATCTCTCGCAGGAGCGAGACCGGTATGGCGCCGTGGCTCAGGATCTCGTCGTGGAATTGCTTCAGGTTGAACTGGTCACCGCGAATTCGCTCTACTTCCCGACGCAGCGCCTGGATCTCCCGTTTGCCCACCAGGTAGGAGAGGGGCTGAGTTGGGGTCTGCGTGTAGCGAACAACCTCGGCTCTGGCGTTCGGCGGCTGCAGACACGCTTCCTCGACCAGCATGCGGGCGGCTTCATCTACATCAAAGGACTGGGTCTGCAGGCGCACGTCCAGGATGATTCTGCAGGCGCGCCAGAGGTGGTCCCGGACCTGGCACAGTTGGGAGAGTGGATCGTTCAGGAATCCCTGCTCGATCATCATTTCCTCACAGTAAAGCGCCCACCCCTCTACAAATACAGACGTGGCGAAGTGGCGCCGCACGCGGGAGTCCAGCTCGCGCAGGCGGCTGAACTGGAGATGATGCCCGGGATAGGTTTCGTGGAGCGCCGTGATCGGGATGCGGGCGTGGCAGTGATCTCTGAGAACCAGGTGGCGATCCTTCTCGGCGAGGTGAATACCGGGAGGAGTCACCCAGAGGCTGCCGCGACGCTGGGTTCCGAACGGCGGCGGAGGGAGGTAGGCGGCGAACGGCGCTACAGAGCGCTCGAACTCCGGCGTCTCAGTCACCTCCAGTATTTCATCTCCAGGGATCGTCGCCAGGGAACGATCCTCGACGAAGCGGCGGGCGCGATCGACATCTTTCTGGTAGGCGGGGATCAAACCCGCGGCGTCCGGATGATCCTCTTTCAGATCTTCCAGGATCTGCCTCCAGGTTCGATTCCCCGGGATGCGTTTCGCCATCTTGTCCAGAGTTTTCCGGGATTCATGAAGCTCATGAGTGCCCCACTCGAGCAAATCAATGTCCCGGTACGAGAGGTCGTGCCAGTTCTGCAGCTGAAAATGGAACAGATCGGCACCGAGGGAATACGATCCTCGAGCCTTGGGCAGGATCTGACGCCGCAGGAAGTCCGCGTACTCTGACAGGTGCTTCCGGGTGGTCGACACTTCGCGCTCGACATCCTGAACTCGCTCCGGGACGCGGCGCCGAACGTCCTGGACAATCTGCTGTAGAAAGGTCTGGCTGGCAGACTCGAGGCGAAGTGCCGTCTCGACCCATAGCGAGGGAATGCGGGCCGTATGCGGCTGCAGATTCTGTCGTGCCTCACCAAGGAGACGTGGCGCCTGGCTCAGGCGGGACAGCAGAGCCTCCACCCACTGCGCTCGGGTGTCGCTCGCGTCTGCCCGGTGCAGCAGGATGTAGGTACCCTCGAAAAGTATCTCCAGGTAAAGGACCGGATTGCGCGTGAACGGTGAATCCTCCTGTTCCATCACCAGAGGCACCCGGAGCAGGCTCTCCAGTGTGCGCCGCTCGGCGCGCTCGACGGCGGAAGCGTTTTCTGCCAGGGGCATTTTCTCGAGCCTGGAAAGATACTCCGTCGCCTTCCAGCAGAACTCGGCCCGTGCTCCCGCATCGGTGCACGGCAGATCCATGTCACGATCCTCGTGTCCCAGGGTCGATGCCTGAACAGGGTTGTGGCGGCAGAGCAGTTCGAGGATGTCACCCTCGAGGGCCGCCCGATCCTGCGGACCGGGTGCGGGTGGTTGGCGTCGCCTCCACATGGTGCACTTCAAGTTAGGTGACGGAGAGAGTCGATGCAACGGTCACTATAAATCTTTATGTGTCAGTGAATTACATTGATGCCGAAGTTGACACGGGCTCGAGCGGTATGAAATACTAGCACTCTTCTTTTTCCGGCCAGTGCATGCGCATTCTGATCATCGGGAGTGGCGGGCGGGAGCATTCGCTTTGCTGGAAGCTCGCTCAGGGCGAGGACAAGCGGGAGATCTACTGCGCTCCCGGCAACGCCGGCATCGCGGGCGTTGCCCGGTGTGTGCCGATCGAGCCGTCCGACACGGTGGAACTCGCCGATTTTGCCCAGGGGATCAGCGTCGACCTGACCGTCGTGGGGCCTGAGGTTCCGCTGGCGCTTGGCATCGTGGGTGTATTTAAGAAGAGAGGCCTGCGGATCTTCGGCCCGAGCCAGAAGGCCGCCGAGATCGAAGGCAGCAAGATCTTCTCGAAGCAGTTCATGCTCAGGCACAAGATTCCGACAGGGGAGTTTCAGGTTTTCGAGAGCGACGCGCAGGCCCTCAAGTACATCAAGTCGAAGGAGACGATCTTCCCGGTGGTGATCAAGGCCGACGGGCTGGCGGCCGGCAAGGGCGTCATCATCGCTAAAGACCGCAAGCAGGCTCAGAAGGCCATCGAACTGATGATGGTGGAGAAGAAGTTCGGCAGCGCTGGACAGCGCGTCATCGTCGAGGAGTTTCTGCAGGGCCGCGAGACGTCTTTCTTCGTGCTCTCAGATGGCAGCCGCGTCCTGCCGATGGTGACCTGCCAGGACCACAAGCGGGCTCTCGACGAGGATAAAGGTCCGAACACCGGCGGCATGGGGGCCTATTCGCCGGCGATGCTGAACCAGGAGATGTTCAAGCAGATTCTCAACGACGTCATGATCCCGACCATATCCGGCCTCGCTGAGGAGGGCAGGTCCTACAGAGGGGTTCTCTATGCCGGCATCATGCTGACGGATAAGGGGCCGAAGGCTCTGGAGTTCAACGCCCGTTTCGGTGACCCGGAATGCCAGGTTCTGATGCCGCGCCTCAAAGGGGATCTGGCTCCTGTGCTCCACGCGGCGGCGGAAGGACGCCTGGATCGCGTGAAGCTCGACTGGCGGCGCGAGGCGGCAGCCTGTGTGGTGCTGGCGTCGGGCGGCTACCCCGAGAAATCGGAGACCGGAAAGACCATATCGGGGCTCAATTCAAAATTCGCTGGTCCGGTAATCGTCTTCCATGCCGCCACCCGGAAGAACGACGGTGGCCAGTACATCACCTCGGGGGGGCGAGTCCTCAACGTCGTTGCTCTGGGGGCGGATCTCACACAGGCAGTCGAGCGCGCCTACGCCGCGGCATCCCAGATCCGTTTCGAGGGCATGCAGTACCGGAGCGATATAGGACGAGAGGCAGTGGCTGTTCTGAAGGGTGGCGCCAGAGGCTGACAATCATGGGTTCCAAGCAGCAGGCCCGCGTGGCCGTCGTCATGGGAAGTGCGTCCGATCTGTCCACCATGATGGAGACCATCAAGATACTTCGGGAGTTCGACGTCGCCCACGAGGTCGAGATCGCCTCCGCGCACCGCACACCTGAGCGCTCCGCCGAGATCGCCGCCGGTGCGGCGAAGCGTGGCATCCGGGTGCTGATCGCCGGCGCCGGCATGGCCAATCACCTCGCCGGTGCGCTGGCGGCGCGCTCGACCCTGCCGGTCATCGCCGTGCCGCTGGCGTCGTCGGCACTCGGCGGCCTGGATGCGCTGCTCTCGAGCGTGCAGATGCCTCCCGGAGTTCCCGTGGCAACTGTGGCCATCGGAGCCGCCGGGGCCCGCAATGCCGCCTACCTGGCGCTTCAGATCCTGGGTGTCTCGGACGAAGCCATTCAGCGCAAGCTGCAGGATCACAAGAAAGAGATGGCCCGCAAGGTCGAACGTTCCAACAACGACGCCCGCAGGGAAATAGAAAAGTCGAGCGGTTGAGCTGCTCGAGCCTTCCACTACCCTACCAACCTGCAGATTCAGCAATGCCCATGTTCCAGCCTGGCCCGGGCGCGAAATGCTGCGTCACATTCATTGTTCTTGCGGTGCTCGTTCTACTGCTCGGGCCGGCTCTAGCCGAGGAAACTCCCGAGGAGTGGAAGCCTTCCGCACCCCTGCCGGACAAGTTCGACTGGATCCAGTTTACCTCCGATGAATGGCTCAAGGGCGAGTTTGTCGCCATGTACAACCACGAGCTGGAGTTCGACAGTTCCGAGCTGGACCTGCTGACATTCGATTGGGAGGACGTCAAGCAGGTGAGAACCGCGAGGATCATGCAGGTGAGGTTCCTGGGTAACATCGACGTGAGAGGCAAGCTCTTCATCGAGGGGGACACGGTCCGCTTGATCGGAGACCAGGAACAAGAGTTCCGGCGCTCCCACATCGTGACGATCACCGCCGGTGCGCTAAAGGAGATCAATCACTGGTCGGGCAAAGTCACTTTAGGCATGAGCGTCAGAGAAGGTAACGTGGATCAGATCGAAACGAATGCCAAGGCAAACTTCAAACGCCGCACGGTCAAGAACCGCCTCATCATGGATTACCTTGCCAACTACAATGTCTCTGATGACGAGGAACTCGCCAACAACCATCGTGCCAGCCTGAAATTGGACCGATTCATCACGGACCGATTCTTCATGACTCCCCTGGGCCTCGAGTATTTCCGCGATCCGTTTCAGAACATTGCTTCCCGGTCGACGTTTCTAGTCGGTGCCGGCTTTCAGTTGATCGATACGGGCAAGACCGACTGGCAGGTATCGGGCGGCCCGGCCTACCAGGAAACGCGGTTCGATAGCGTGGCCGCGGGTGAAGATGACTCTGAAGGCACGGCTGCCCTGACATTCGGGACAGTGTTCGACACCGCTTTGACCCGTGCCATTGACTTCGTCTACGAATATCGCCTCCAGCTGACCAGTGAGGAGGCCGGCAGCTATAACCATCACATGCTCATCAGCTTTGAGACCGAGTGGACGAAGCACCTCGATTTTGATATCACCTTGGTTTGGGATCGAACCCAGGACCCTCGTCCCGAAGCAGACATGACGGTGCCCGAGCAGGACGATGTACGGATGGTTCTCGGCCTTGGTTTGGATTTCTAGCTGGAGAGGGGAATTCGGATTCAGCACACGCTGTGCGACGGCACAGAAGGACAACTGTCAAGGCTCTAACTAAGGAGGGATCTGGTGAATAGGCTGGCTCTGATATTGATGTCCGTACTGCTGATCGTGGGTTTGAACACTACCCCCGCCCAGGCCGAGTTCATCCTTGGAGCGAGCCTAACCGACACCACTGCGGAAGAGGGTAGCTTTGACGCCGACGACAATAGCTACAAGATCTTCTTTGGCTTCAGATTCTTGAAGTTTTTTGGCGTTGAGGGGGAGTACGTGGACTTCGGTGAGTTCGAGGATGCGGGCGTCAAATTCGAAGCGACCAGCTTCAGCGCTTACGCCGTGGGGGCACTACAGATCTGGAGGTTCGACCTGTTCGCCAAGGCCGGCCTCGCGTCATGGGACCAGGATTTCAAGTCCGGCCCGGGAAGCGATGACACCGGGACCGACATCGCCTACGGGGTTGGAGGCGCGTTCAGGATCACCGAACGCGTCTGGGTCCGGGCCGAGTGGGAGGTCTTCGAGCTCGACGATGCCGACCTGGACATGGTTTCCCTGGGCGCCGACTTCAGGTTCTAGTACTCGTCGCCTGCAGAGCCTTCTGAACCCGCGTCACTCGCCGCCGGATCGTCTGTGCCCGATTCGGTGGTCTCAGCCTCATCCTCGGTCGCCTCAGGTTCCATGGCTTCCGCTTCTCCGGCCGGCGGGGTGGCTTCAACATTGTCGGCCCGGGTGTCGTTGAGAGCCTCGTCGATCTTGGCGTACAGCGCTTCAGCGTCCTCGTTGAGCTTCTTGGCCTCACCCTCGAGCGCCTTCAGCATCTCGGGGCTGAGGTCGCGGCCCAGGACCAGAGCCTGGTCCTGAAGCGTGGTGATGAATGGCCTGTACAGCTGCGAGGCCTCTTCAAGAGATGAATTGAACCGCTCGAACTTGCTCCTCACCTCATCGAGACCCTTCTGGCCATACGCCTTCATCGACTCGGAGGCATAGCTTTCGATCTCGGCTTCCCAGGTAGCGTAAAACTTCTCGAGGTCCGCGGTGAGCGAATCAACGCTCTTACGGGCGCTCTTGGCAGCTTTGTCACAGTCTTCGAGGGCGCTAGTTAGCTTCTTGTAGGCGGACTCCGGTTTCTTGGCTGTCTGCTCGAGGATGGAGTTATAAACCTCCATGGTTCCCTTCACTTCCTTTTCGGCATCCTGGACTGATTCGCGGGCTTTCTCGACCTTGGCCCGAAGCTTCTTGGTGTCCTTGTTCCCGCCGCTCTGTGCCATGACCAGGCCCATGCTCAGGGCAAACAGCGCCACGACAAAAACGCCCAATTTGGAAAAACACAATCTGCGGATTGAGGTGTTTACCGGCTGCTGTTTCATCGCTTCTTCTCCTTTGTCCACTGGATGGCAGACGAAGCTGCCTCCCCCATCAACCTACTTGTAAATGTGAGATTGTGACTTCCCTTCAATATACCCCAGGATGGCTCTGAGACCTATCAGACAGGGACGGCGCAAAGCGGACAGTCGCATGGGCCAGTGTCTAGGTGCCGGTCCGTGTGTGTCGAGATGAGCGGTCAGTCAACATCGCCGAACGCGAACGTGAAGTAACCGACCAGGCCGGTTTGCTGATAGTCCACCAAGAACGGGTCATCCCCCAGACTCCTGAAGCTGAGGTCGCTGCCGGTAACCCCGACACCAATCCCCACATGGCGCGAGAAATACCAGTCGAATGTCATGTTTGTAGCAATAAGACTACCTTCGAAGTCGTCAATGTCAAGGTCGAAAAAGTCGGCCTTGAGCCGGAACACCACGTTGCGTGTGATCGCGTACGTGATGAAGAACCCGAAGGTGGGGACGGGTGCGATCAGATCATCCTCGGAGCGAGTCTGTACCTGGATTGTGCCCATTCCCATCGGATCCTGGACGGTCGCAAAGCCTGCCACGCCGATGTCGAACTGGTAGAAGCTGAGACCGGCGGAGATGCCGGCTTCGCCCTGGTCCGTCCGCAGGAACGAGTACCGCCAGTCGATACGGAGCTACGTTGTGTCCAACTCGGACAACACGGCCACTCCGGCCTTGAAGATATTTCCATCAAAGTCGATATCTTCTCCAAGGACGGCCGCTCCGTCCCGGTTGACAGTCCAGAACCCGAAACCGATGGCGTGGCGACGGTTGAAACGGTAGAGACCGTCTACCCGGAACAACGAATCATCGTCCGTAATCCCGAGCTCGTCCTCCATGCGGATGAATGTTCCGAGCAACCCATCGGAACCGACGGCTGCATCGGTCTCGAAATCAGTGATGTAGCTACCGAGGGTGATGATGAACTTGTCGGAGATCACCCGATAGTCGTCCGGAGACTCCGCGGCGATAAGGTCAGGGTGGGGGCCGGCCGCCATCAGGACCACACCTAGGAGCGCCATCACAGCCCACTTCCTGATCACGGCTCGTTCCATTGCTTCTCCTTCATCCGGTCCCGCGTAAGGAAAACCGCCGGGCTCGAGAAGGCCCCAGCTCCGTGCTCTATCATTTGAAGTTCAGCAGGCTGAGAATATGCACCTTAACACAGCTTAACTTCCGGGTCTACGCAGCTCAAAGTTCGCCGTTCTCGTGCTCTTGAGCCGGCCAGACGCCAGGTCTGACGGTGTGCGACCGGCTCAGAATCGGGTGGTAAACAGGAGCCTGTAGCCGGAGTCACCCTCTCCGAAACGGTAGGTGAGGCCGACTCGGGGTATCGGCATTCTCCATTTCAGGACGCGGTCCGAGAGCCCCCAGGTCAGCCCAACCTCGTAACGGTAGTCGATTTCGATCGGTTCTCCCTCGGGCGGGGAAATACCCAGAGCGTCCAGGTAAAACTCGGCCCTGAGCAAGGGGCCGAGCTCCGTCGGGTGTCCTCCAGGGGTCCAACCCATCAAACGGCGCCATTCGATGGTGGTTTCAAACACGACAAAGTCATCGGCGGATGAAATTTCACTCTCCCAGTTTCCGGCCCACAAAAGAGTGTTCCACAACAGAAGCCTGCTTTCGTGGGCGGGAAACTCCGCCCGGCTCTCGACTCCCAGACCATAGATCCAGGTCACGGTGTCGCTGTCGAACTCCCACACGGGCCCTGCCTCAGCGAACGGCTTGAGGAGCCAGTTGTCCAGCACCGGAAGGCGAAACTCGATCCCGGGTGGAACGCTGAGGGTGCCGACTGAGTCCGGAAAGTCAAAATCGGACACGTCGCGGGGCTTGAAGTCGTAGAAGCCGAAGGTCGGGCGGAAGGTGAGATACAACCCCCACGGGTGATCGTCCTCGGAGCGGAGCGTGAAGTTCAGGTCGAGACGAATGATATAGATCTGGCGGCCGCCGACGGAATAGAAGCCTGCACCGAGAAA
>JAPUKU010000029.1 GCA_027295505.1 Acidobacteriota bacterium | reverse complement strand
CAAAATGAGATCGGCGATTTCGCCCTGCTGCAGACTCCCGCAGCCACCGAGCATCAGGGTGGCGGACATCGCCATGAGGACTCGTACTTTCATGAGGAAGCCTCCTTGCCTACCGTGAGCCTTCTTTATATCGACAGTGATGCACCCATGCAATCAGACGCCCAGGGATCCGCGGCTGTCGATAGAGACAGCCCGCCGTACCAATGACGACCAACCAACCGCCTGAACCGGAGATCCGCAAACGGCTTGAGAGCTCCTCTCGGCCGGTAATCTTCCGGATCAACCTTGAACTGGCAAATCTGGAACCGCCAGAACTTAACTAGTTTAGATCCGTAGGGCTATGATTTATACTACGTACACTCTTTTCGCGTTCGGGAACGATCAAGCATGCGAAAGCCATTCCGCCAGGTGGCGCCTGCCTTCCTAATACTTCAGCTCACACTGGTCGACGGCGAGTCTTCGACCTTCAGCTCGGCTATCACCGCCGATGCAGTCGCGCGTTGATGCGTGGAGTGCTACCACGTTATGGAGCGAGCCCATGAACAAATCGGACCGTGCATTGGGGATGGGACGCGCGATTACCCGGCGCGATTTCCTCAACGGCGCCAGCATGGCAATCGGCGCCACGATGCTTTCCTCGTTAGGGACGCGCAACGCCGCCTCCTCACCTCAGAGCGTGACCCCACCCCGGAACCCGGAGGAGTATTACCCGCCGGCGCTCACCGGGATGCGGGGCAGCCACGAGGGCTCGTTCGAGACTGCCCATGAGATGCGGTACGGCAAGACTTGGGAGAACGCCGAGGACACGGGTGAGCTGTACGACTTGATCGTCGTCGGCGGGGGTCTGAGCGGTCTGGCGTCGGCCTACTTCTTCCGCAAGGCCCTGCCACAGGCAAAGATCCTCATCCTCGACAATCACGACGACTTCGGCGGCCATGCCAAGCGCAACGAGTTCGAAGTCGACGGCAAGACGGTCATCGGTTATGGCGGCACGATGTATATCACGGGGGCTTACACCGTTGCAGGCAAGGAATTGTTAGAGGACATCGGTGTGAATCCCGAGCGGTATCACAAGTTGTCCAAATCAGCAGATCAGTACGAGAGCATGGGTCTGAAGAGCAGCGTGTTCTTTGACCGCGAAACCTTCGGTGAAGATCGCCTCGTCCTTGGAGAGCCGCGGGGAAAGTGGGATGAAGATTCGGGGAAGAACTCGATTTCGTGGACGGAATTTCTTGCCAGGACACCGCTCTCAAAGCAGGTGCAGAAAGATATCGCGAGGCTTTACGAGGATAAGCGTGATTATCTGAAAGGGTTGACCCCTGAGGAGAAGATCGCCCGGCTCCGCAAGATGAGCTATCAGACCTACCTTCTCAATGTCGTGAAGGTACACCCGGACGTCATCCCTTATTTTCTCCATGGCACCGACGCGAATGCCGCGGGGTGCATCGACACGTATAGTGCCTACGGTGCGTTCCGTTCGAGATGGCTGCCCGGTCTCGACGGCCTGGGACTCGAGCGACCGCCCCGGAACTGGCTGGGCGGCGCGGAGAATCCCCTCGACGGTATCCACTTCCCCGACGGCAACGCCGGTGTCGCGCGGCTGATCGTGCGCTGGCTGATCCCGAAGGCCCTACCGGGCTCTACGATGGAGGACTCGATCGCTACCCGCGTTCTGTACGGCACGCTCGACGAAGAGGACAGTCCCATCCGTATCCGCCTCAACAGCACGGTCGTGGGTGTAAAGCACAAGGGTGAGCGCCGGACAGCCAGCGAGGTGGAGGTGACCTACGTCAAGGGAGGTAAGGCGCACCGGGCGCATGGTGGATCCTGCGTGATGGCCTGTTACAATTCGATGATTCCGTATCTGTGTCCCGAACTTCCCGAGCCGCAGAAAAAGGCCCTCCATCTGTCGGTAAGAAAGCCTTACGTCTATACGAACGTGGTCATCCGCAACTGGAAGGCTTTCGAGAAGCTCGGAATCAGCGGAATCAGCTGTCCGGGTGGATACTATCGCTCCGTCGGACTGGACTGGGGCGTGAGTATCGGCGATTACCGCTGCGCGCACACGCCGGAGGATCCCATGGTGCTTCACATGACCCGAGTCCCTGTCAAGCCGGGCCAGCCGGCGCGGAGTCAGTTTCGAGCGGGACGCGAGGAGCTGCTCGCGACCTCGTTTGAGACCTTCGAACGCAACACCCGGGATCTCCTGGGCCGGGCGCTCACCGGCGGCGGCTTTGATCCTGCACGGGACATTGCGGCGATCACCGTCAACCGCTGGCCGCACGGGTACGCCGGAGGTGGCACCGAGCTCTTCGATCCGGAATGGGGATACGACGAGGTGCCCTGGGTGGTGGGGCGCAAGCGGTTCGGCCGCATCACCATCGCGAACTCGGACGCCGCTGCCGTCTCCCTGACGTCGGCCGCGTTCGACCAGGCTCACCGTGCAGTGCGGGAGCTCCAGGCCGATGTCATTCGACCCGACTTCCAGTACCCCTGGGCGGAAGGGTCATGAAGCCCGCAGAACTAAAAAGACCATAGGCCACGAGAGGCGTTGGCCTCGGCCCCCAAGAGGGCCAGGGAGGACAGGATGGGAAACAAGAAGAGCAGAAACGAGAATGGCCGGCAGAAGGTCAGCCGTCGTGATTTCGCAATGACTTCCGTCGTTGCCGGAGCGGCGGCCGTGGCGTTTCCCAACGTGCTTCGGGCCGATGCGCCCCCGGAGGCCAAGCCGGCGGTTGCAGGTGCCGTGGCCTCCACCGGAGAAAGCAGCAGGAAAACTTACTCGAACGGGTGGCGCACGGGTACCACGATTCCTGCCGAGTATTACCTCGATGCGCAGCACTACGAGAACGACGAGCGCTACATCGCCGATAACCTCTGGTTGATGGCCGACCATGTGAACCGAATCCCGAAGGCCGGAGACTATTTCGTGTTCGGGTTCGGCCGTGCTGAGAGCGTCATCATTCTTCGCAATACTTCTGAAGAGATCAAGGCATACCACAACGTCTGCCGCCACCGGGGATCACGCCTGTGCCGGCACATGGACGATCCCAGGCCGACCGATCCGCGTCTCTCGGTCCTGCAGCTGGGATCCAGCGGCAACACCCCGGTCTTCCGGTGCCCGTACCACGGCTGGACCTACGATCTGGATGGCAACCTGATCACCGCCCATCACATGCAGAAGGACTTCGACATGGCCAAGAACGGCCTGATCCCCTGCCATATGCGGGTTGCCGAAGGCCATATCTTCCTAAACTTCTCCCGGGATAAGAAGCCGCCCGAGTTCGAGCCAACCGTCGAGTATTTTCGTAGCGTCGGTAAGAAATATGGTATGGCGGATCTGAGGATCGCCGCCCGCCAGTCTTACCCGATTAAAGCCAATTGGAAGCTGGCCATCGAGAACTTCCTGGAGTGTTACCACTGCGGAGCCTCTCACAAGAACCTGGTGACGACCCACAACTGGGATTACAGGCTCTCGGAAGCGGAGTACGCCCAGAGGCTCAAACGGCTGGAAGCCTGGACATGTGAAGAAGCCAAGAAGGGGGCCGCCACGAGCCAGGGAATGGGAGGAGGTCCGGGCGACAACGCCAAGTATTCGGGGGAGCTGAATCCTGGTTTCCTCAGCGGATCCCTCGATGGCAAACCGGTGGCGCCTCTTCTGCCCAACATCAAGGACTGGACTCACTGCACCGGCATCGCCACGACCGCTCATTCGACCGGCTACTGGCAGGCGTATGACGATCATGTTGCAGTGGCCCGGTTCACTCCGCGTGGTGCCGAGCTCACCGACTGTGAGATCTTCTGGCTGGTGAACCCGAAGGCGGTCGAGGGAAAGGATTACCAGCCCGAGAGGGTGATGGCTCTCTGGGATATCACCATCAGAGAGGACATCTGGATCGTGGAGAACAATCACCTGGGTATCACCTCGCGCGCGTACGGTCCAGGACGCTATGCCCGGCATGAAGATCTTCCGGCGAACTTCATCAAGTGGTACATGGCCGAAGTTGTGAAGGCGTGAGAGGAGAACAGGCTGAAGATCAAGAACAACGGTAAGGGATCAACCAGAAAGATAGTAAGCCGTCGTCACTTCGCAAAGACTTCCGTGGCAGCCGGCGCGGCAGCCGTAGCGTTCCCCAGCATGCTTCGCGCCAATGCCCCCTCAGACGTCAAACCTGCGATTGCGGGTGCCGTGGCGTCGACCGGAGAAAGCACCAGGAAAACTTACTCAAACGGATGGCGCGAAGGCACCACGATCCCCGCCGAGTACTACCTCGACGCGAAGCATTACAACACTGACGAGCGCTACATAGCGGAGAACCTCTGGTTGATGGCCGATCATGTAAACCGAATCCCGAAGGCCGGAGACTATTTCGTGTTCGAGTTCGGCCGTGCGGAGAGCGTCATCATTCTTCGCAACACTTCTGGAGAGATCAAGGCGTACCATAACGTCTGCCGCCACCGTGGATCACGTCTGTGCCGGCACCGGGAGGACCCCAGACCGGACGATCCGCGTCTCTCGGTCCTGCAGCTGGGATCCAGTGGTAACACCCCGGTGTTCCGGTGCCCGTATCACGCCTGGACGTACGATCTGGACGGAAACCTCATCTCCGCGCACAACATGCAGAAAGATTTCGACATGGCCAAGAACGGGCTGATCCCCTGCCATATGCGGATCGCCGAAGGCCATATCTTCCTAAACTTCTCTCGGGAGAAGAAGCCGCCGAAATTCGACACGGAGGAGGTCGAGTACCTGCGCAAGATGGGCCAGAAGTACGGTCTCGCCGACCTGAAGATCGCCGTGCGACAGTATTATCCGATCAAAGCTAACTGGAAGCTGGCCATCGAGAACTTCCTGGAGTGTTATCACTGCGGATCCTCCCATAGGAATCTGGTGACGACCCACAACTGGGACGACAACCTTTCGCCCGATCAAAAAGCCCGGCTGCTCAGGGAAATGACTACCTGGGCATGTGAGGAAGCCAAGGAGAAGGCTGGGGAGGCCCAGGGAATGGGATCGGGAGGATCGAGCTGGGCCACCGAGTACTCGGGTGAGTTGAACCCCGGCTTCCTCACCGGGTCAGTCGACGGCAAACCGGTGGCACCGCTGCTCCCCAGAATCAAGAAGTGGACCCATTGCACCGATCTCGCGACCACGGCCCATTCAACCGGCTACTGGCAGGCGTATGACGACCATGTGGCCGTGGCCCGCTTCACACCACGTGCTCCTGAGTTCACCGACTGTGAGATCTTCTGGCTGGTGAACCCGAAGGCGGTCGAGGGAAAGGATTACGAGCCCGAGAGGGTGATGTCCCTATGGGACATCACGATCAGGGAGGACATCTGGATCGTCGAGAACAACCACCTGGGTGTCACATCACGCGCCTACGGCCCCGGGCGCTACGCCGAGCATGAGGGCTCGCCGGCGAGGTTCATCAAGTGGTACATGGACGAGGTCGTGAAGGCGTGATCTGCTCGCGAGGCCGACACGTACGGTAATCGACCGCAGGCACTCAGGCACGTGATTTCAGCACTCCGCGCCACGTGCGCATGGGCCGCAGTCGCCACCCTCCTGGCAATCGGTTGCGTTGCCCGTACATCGCAGCAGGGGCTCACAACACCCGCTCCTCCGCTCAACGCGAGCCACACGATCTGGGACGGCGTCTATACCGAGGAGCAGAGCCAGCGTGGCGAAGCCACCTACATAGCCACCTGCGTCCTGTGCCATAAGCCGGAGCTGACAGGGACGGAGATCATTCCCTCCCTGGTGGGTGAGGTGTTCCTGTCCCGGTGGGGCACCCGGACGGCAGGGGATCTGTTCGAGCGCATGCGAACCTCGATGCCGCCCAATGTCGCTCTGAGACTCACCCCTCAGGAATATGCCGATGTTCTTGCTTATATCTTCAACAAGAACCAGTTTCCCGCCGGGCAGGATGAGCTTTCCGACACATTTGAACCGTTGAGCTTGATCCGTATGGCCCCGAGCAAGTAGGCGCGCCGGGTTAATGGAAAAGACAATGTCGGATAATTCAATGCGAAAACCCGGCCTTCTCGAGCGTCTCAAGAAAGGGCCGGTACTGTGCGCGGAAGGGTATGTCTTCGAGCTGGAGCGCCGCGGCTACGTTCAGGCCGGTGCGTTCGTGCCGGAAGTGGTTCTCGACCACCCGGAGGCCGTCCTGGAGCTCCACCGCGAATTTCTACGGGCTGGATCCGATGTCGTGGAGGCTCTAACCTACTACGCCCACCGCGACAAGCTTCGCATAATTGGTCGTGAAGATGATCTCGAATCGATTAATCGTGAAGCCCTGAAGCTTGCACGGAAGGTGGCCGGGGAAGGTAATGCCTTGTTGGCCGGCAATATCTGCAACACGAACATCTACATCCCTGACGATGCGGCCAGCGAGAAATCGGCCCGACACATGTTCGAGGAGCAGGTGCAGTGGGCGACAGATGCCGGGGTTGACTTTTTCATCGGCGAGACGTTCGCGTTTCTGGGCGAGGCCCTGCTTGCTCTCGACGTAATCAAGAAAGCCGGAGCCACCGCGGTGGTGACGCTGGCGATTCACAAGAAGGACAGGACGCGCGACGGCAGTTCCCCGGCCGAGGCGTGCAAGCGCTTGCGCGATGAGGGTGCGGATGTCGTCGGTCTGAATTGCATCCGCGGTCCAGGCACGATGTTGCCCTTGATGGAGGAGATCCGTAAGGCGGTGGAGGGACCCATAGCGGCGCTGCCCGTGCCGTACCGCACCACGAAGGCCGAGCCGACATTCCAGTCGCTGTCCGATCCTCGGGGCCCTCGGACGCCCCACGGCCGCCCCTTTCCGACGGCGCTTGATCCGCTCACGTGCACACGCTACGAGATCGCCGAGTTTACCAAGCAAGCGCGAGACATTGGAGTCAATTACATTGGTTTGTGCTGCGGAGCCGGACCCCACCACATCCGAGCCATGGCTGAGG
>JAPUKU010000028.1 GCA_027295505.1 Acidobacteriota bacterium | reverse complement strand
ACCTCCGAGCCGGCCGGGATCACGCCACCGGCGGCGGCGGGAATGCGGATGAGGGCAGGATGTCCCGTGTGGTCCCGCATGGACCGGCGGCCCCGGCCGGTGCGGAGGTGCGCAATCCGTTCCGCCCCCGTCCAGGACAGGTCGGCCGGAAACCACGCTTCGCGCCCTTCTGGGTGATCCAGCGGGGAGTCCAGCCGGGCGCCTCCCAGGCGCAGAGCCCAGTTGCCGTCCCCTTCCAGGTATCGAAGCACCGGCGCCACCAGAACCCGCCAGACCACCCAGGCGGCCACCGGCGTTCCCGGAAGGCCGAACACCAGCGTTTTATCCCAGCGGGCGCACAGTGACGGACGGCCCGGGGCCATGTCGATGCCGTGATACAGAACCTTTGCGCCGCACTCCCCCAGCGTGCGGTGGGTCAGATCGGCATCACCCGGTCCGGTGCCACCGCTCACAATCAGCAGATCGGCGCCTCGTCCCGCCTCGAGGCCCTTCCTCAACTCGTCCTCGCGATCCAAGACGATCCCAAGGCAGTCCACCTCGGCACCGGCGGCGGCGATTGCCGCTGCCAGCATCCAGGGATTGCTGGCCCTAATTTGTCCTTGCCCCGGTTGATCCTGTGGGCGCACGAGCTCCGACCCGGTTCCGAGCACCGCGACACGTGGCCTGCGGACCACATTCACGCGGTGTGCGCCGCTCGAGAGAGCCACCCCCAGGAGCGCTGGGTCGAGCCTGGTGCCGACCCTGTCTAACAAATCGCCCGTGCGCACCTCGCGACCCGCGCGATCGATGAACCGATCTGGCTCCAGCTTCAGGCGGAACTCGATCTGGCCGGCATCGATCTCTTCCGCTTCTTCTTTCATGAGGACAGCATCGGCGCCAGGGGGCACCGCTGCGCCGGTCATGACGCGCACGCACGTCTCCGGATCCAGCGGTCGCTCCTCGCTCTGCCCGGCCAGGATGGTCGCGCCCACGCGCAGGCGCACAGGTCCGTCCTGTGCACCGGCGGTGTCGGCCGAGCGTACAGCATAGCCGTCGCGCTGGGCTCGATCGAAGGGCGGCACATCGGCTCGGGCGACGAGATCGGCGGCCAGCACCCTTCCATTGGCGTCAGCCGCGTCAATCTCTTCAGCCGGAGGAACGAAGATCTCCTCTACGGCCAGCTCGACCGCACGCTCACGTGAGATCCGGGTGCCGGTCACGGAAGGCGTACAGCGCTCACGACGCGCGGGTGTCCGAGCGCGTCCTTGCGCACCTCGGCGGCTGCAAAGCTGCCGCTCATGGAGATAAAGCTGATCATCTCTTCACGCAGGGAGGGACCGATTTCGATGTGCAGGCTGCCGCCCGGGCTGAGGATCTCCGCGGCCTCGGGAAGCAGCCGGCGGATGAGCGCCGAGGCTTCCTCGCCCGCGAACAACGCCCCGGGCGGCTCGTGATCGGCGACCTCGGGAGCCAAAGTGTGCTCCTCTGCGTGCGAGATGTACGGAAGGTTGGCGACGATGCGCTGCACCAGGCCACGGATTGGTCTGAGGGCCGACAGCAGGTTCGAAGCCACCAGCGTCACGCGCTCACCGGCCTCTGGGTTGCGGCGGCAGTTGATCGCGGCAACCTCGAGCGCCGCGCGCGAGACGTCGAGCGCCAGCACCCGGCAAGCGGGATGTTCCGAGGCCAGCGCGAGGGCCACGGCGCCGCTGCCGGTGCCCACGTCGACCCAGACCTCGGGCTTGGGCCCCACGCGGTGGAGGACCTCATCGACCAGGCACTCGGTCTCGGGCCTGGGGATGAGAACACGCTCGTCCACATAAAGGTCGAGCGACCAGAACTCCTGCTGGTTCGTCAGGTACTGCACCGGCACGCGCTCCCGGCACCGACGATGCACCCACATCTCGAATCGCCGGCGCGCCTCCCGCGCCACCGGCCGCTCCGGGAAGGCCAGCAGATCGGTGCGGGTGCGGCCGCTGGCCGCCGCCAGCAATACCTCGACCTCGAGCCGCGCTGCCTCGATTCCAGCGTTGCGCAGCTGGCGCTCTGCCTTGGTCAGCAACTCCGCCGTACGCGTGCTGCTCCGGTTAGGCGCGGACTTCTTCTTTGAGCTTCTCGGCTTGATGATAGGTGATGAGCGGGTCGAGAAGCGGCTGGAGGTCGCCGTCGAGGACACCCTCAAGCCGGTGCAGGGTCAGGTTAATGCGATGGTCGGTGACCCGTCCCTGCGGGAAATTGTAAGTGCGGATTTTCTCGCTGCGTTCTCCGGTTCCAACCTGTTCCCGTCGTTCCCTGGCGCGCTGGTCCTTCTGTTCCTGGAGTTTGATGTTGTAGAGGCGCGAGCGCAGCACGCGCATGGCCCGGGCCTTGTTCTTGTGCTGCGACTTTTCGTCCTGGCAGCTCACCACCAGGCCCGTAGGCTCGTGGGTAATGCGCACGGCGGAGTACGTGGTGTTGACGCTCTGGCCGCCCGGCCCGGTGGAGCAGAAGCGATCAATGCGCAGATCCTTCTCGTCGATCTGGATCTCGACCTCCTCGGCCTCCGGCAGGATGGCGACGGTCACGGTTGAGGTGTGGATGCGCCCCGAGGATTCGGTCACCGGCACCCGCTGCACCCGGTGCACCCCGCTCTCGTACTTAAGAACGCTGTAGACCCCCTTGCCTTCCAGCGAGGCGATGACCTCCTTGATGCCGCCCAGGCCCGTGGAGCTGGTGCTCAGGACCTCCACCTTCCATTTCCTGCTCTCCGCGTAGCGGCTGTACATGCGGAAAAGCTCCTGCCCGAACAGCGCGGCTTCAGCTCCTCCGGTGCCAGCGCGGATCTCGAGGATGACGTTCTTTTCGTCGTTCGGATCGCGTGGAACGAGCAAGGACGTGAGCTCCCGCTCGAGCTTCACCATGCAGCGCTCCTGGGTCTGGATCTCTTCCTGGGCCAGCTTGCGCAGCTCGAGGTCGGAAGGGTTTCTCGAGAGATCGCGGGCCTTGTTGAGTTCCTGCTGGGCCTTACGGTAGGCGCGGGTGCGCTCAACGATCGGCTCGAGGTCGCCGTACGTCTTGGCCGCCGCCACGTAACGCGTGTGATCCGCCACGAAGACGGGATCGCTCATCTGGGAGCTGAGCGCCTCGAACTTCTCTTCTAGGGCGGCGAGCTTGGCCGCGAGATCAGCACGCACCGGGAAAAGCCCCCTTTTGCCAGATCAGGCCTTAGCGGCCTGTTTGGGCTCTTTCTTCCGGGCCTTGGCAGTGGCGCCGGACGACTTCTTTCCGGACCCCGCGGCCTTGGCAGTGGCGCCGGACGACATCTTTCCGGACCTCGCGGCCTTGGCTGTGGCACCGGATGACTTCTTCCCGGACTCCGCGGCCTTGGCTGTGGCGCCGGACGACTTCTTTCCGGACTCCGCGGCCTTGGCAGTGGCACCGGACGACTTCTTCCCGGACTCCACGGCCTTGACAGTCGCGCCGGTCAGCTTCTTTCCGGACTCCACGGCCTTGACAGTAGCGCCGGTCAGCTTCTTTCCGGACTCCGCAGCCTTGACAGTAGCGCCG
>JAPUKU010000027.1 GCA_027295505.1 Acidobacteriota bacterium | reverse complement strand
CTGGATGGCGTGCCGTACCGGGTCTCGTGCTGGGTGAGCGCCGTGTGGATTCGGCGGGACGGCCGGTGGCGCAATCGGATGAGTCACTTCGGCGCTAACCAGGCGCTGGAACCCGATCTGCCTCCCTAGACCGGTGGCGATACCGTAGAGAGACTGCGGCAATGATCCAGATTATCTGGGAGTTCACGATCCGGCCAGCCAGCCGGGCTGAGTTCGAGCGACACTACGGAAGCGAGGGAACCTGGGCCCAACTGTTCCGCAGGCACCCTGAGTACAGAGGCTCGACCCTCTCGCGGGACACCGAGAATCCCAACCGCTACCTGACAGTCGACACCTGGAACTCCCTGGAGGGGTACCGGGTTTTCGCCAGTCAGTACGGCGAGGAGTATCACCGCCTGGACCAGAAATGCGCGCAGCTCACCGAACGAGAACTTTGCCACGGCTACTACGAGCAGCTGTAGCCCGCGGCCGCTCCGCCGCCACCATCATCCTGCCCCTCCTCCTCTTGACGGCCGCAGCCTGCGGCCCGGAGGAGAACAACGCAGTGCTGATGCCGAAGCTTCTCAAGGACGTGCGCCTGGGAATGACGCTCGATGAACTCAAAGCCGTACGGACCGGAATCGAGGATGCCCGTGATGTCGAGGGAGCGGACAGTTACATCGAACGGATTCCCGACTCACCTTTCTTTCATGAGGCAAAGTACGTCTTTTCCGGCGACCGTCTTGCCCTCGTGAAGCTCAGCCTGAGCACTGCCAATTACGCGACGATCTGGCGATACCGGCCCCGGCTCATTTACGGAGCGCTTCTGAAGTGGGGCAAGATTTCCGAACGGCAGGTTCTGACCGTTCACGGACTGGAGAGCTCCGGGCCGGGCGCGGAGGCGGTCCCGCTGCAACACCCTCTGCTCGTGTGGAAAAAGCAGGATGCTTTCGTCACCGTCAGCTACACGCCATCCAAAGCTCTGGATGGAAAACCGTGGCTCGAATCGGTCGGGCCCGACGCCACCCCCGAATACTTCCTCTCCGCCAACATCCTGAGCGCACCCTGGAAGAACCAGTGGATGCTTCCCGACGGAAAGATCGAGGAAGCCGCGGAGGTCGAAGGATCGACGTTCTTGTTCTTCGACGTCGATCAGATCCTTGCCGCATCTGCGGTAGCCTTGGACGGCGAGCCGTTCGAGTAACTCAGGAATTCCATCCGTTAGTGGATGGGCACCCCTTAACCGATGCGCCTGAGCGCCGCAAAGTGCGGCAGGATCTTCTTGCGCCCGTACCCCGAGAAACGGATGGTGAGCTTCAGCCGCTCACCCGATCCCTCGGCCGTCTCCACCTGGCCCTGCCCGAACATCGGATGCTCGACGCGCGCGCCGGGAGGAAACCCGCCGGTGCTTCCGGCCGTTCCCCAGTCGGCAGCGCCGAAAACCACTCCGACCTTTACCGGATCTGACTGTGACGATCGCCGGCGGGATCCGCGCCTCAGGCCCGCCGCACCCGCAGGGCCGTAACCCGTGCTCGGGTAGCCGCCGGTCCTGCGGCCCGGCGCGACCGCCGCCACACCACTGCTGAAGTTCTCGCTGCCTTTCCACTCAGACACGTGGGAGCCTGCAGCGTTCATCGCTGGCAGGTTCACCTGTGTCAGGCCCGACGGGACCTCTGAGAGAAAGCGCGACGGCTCCTGTGGCGTCGGCACTCCGTGAACCAGGCGCCGCAAGGCATGTGTCAGGATGAGTCTCCAGCGGGCCCTCGTGAAGCCGACGTAGCACAGCCGGCGCTCTTCCTCCATCTCTTCCTCGGAATCAAAAGCGCGGGCATGCGGGAAGAGCCCCTCCTCCATACCAGAAATGAACACGACTGGAAACTCCAGCCCCTTGGCGCTGTGCAGCGTGAGCAGGGTGACACCGTTCTTACCTTTGAGATCGTCGGTGTCCGACACCAGGGCGGCCCGATCCAGGAAGAACTGGAGCCCCTCGGCTCCCGTACCGCTCTCCTCGGCCACGCGCCTGAGCTCCTCCAGGTTGGCGGCACGCTCCTCCGCGTCTCCCGCGTATGTCTTCTCGAGGTATTCCACGTAGCGGGTGTCGCGCACGATACGGCTCATCAACGAAGCCACCGGCAGGGAGTCGAGATCCGCCCGCCAGCTCCGAACCATCGCCGCCATGCGGCCCAGCACATCCCGCGCACGGGATGGCATGGAATCGGCTTCTTCCACCGACTCCAGGGCGCGGCCCAGAGACACATGCTTGCGCCCGGCGTAAAGCTCCAGCGCGGTCACCGCGACACCACCGATGGATCGCGGCGGCACGTTGAGAATGCGTCGCAGGCTGACGTCTGCGTCCGGATTCACGGTGAACTTCAGGTAGGCCAACAGGTCCTTGATCTCCTTGCGATCGTAGAAGCGCAACGCTCCGAGGATGCGGTACGCGATGCCTCGCGCCACCAGCGCCTCTTCGAGGACTCTGGACTGGCTGTTTGTGCGGTACAGAACCGCGGCGCCACTCAGCTCGGGATCCGATTGGAGCTCGACCAAGCGCTGCACGATCGCGCGCGCCTCCTCGAGATCGCTCTCGAGCGCCATGATCTCAATCGGCTTGCCTCGGGGATTGTCCGTCCACAGACGCTTGCCAATGCGTGACTGGTTGCGCTCGATGACCGCTCCCGCAGCCTCCAGGATCATTCCCGTTGAGCGGTAATTTTTTTCCAGCTTGATCGTCTGTGCGTCGGGAAAATCGCGCTCGAAATCGAGGATGTTACGAATGTCCGCCCCTCTCCAGCGGTAAATCGACTGATCCTCATCGCCGACAACGCAGAGGTTCCCGTGAACGCGGCTCAGCGCGCGCACGAGCAGATACTGCGCGCGATCCGTGTCCTGGTACTCGTCAATCAGAAGGTAACGGATGCGGCGGCTGAGGCGTTCAGCCAGCTCCGGCGAGCTCTCGAGCAGATCGAGTGGCTTGAGGATCAAATCGTCGAAGTCAAAAGCGTTCGCCTCCCGGAGACGACGATCGTAGACCTCGTAGGCACGCCCGACGATCTCATCCAGATAATCGCGGCGCGGCATCTGCGTGGCGGAGAGACGGGCTGTCTTGGCGGCTCCGACACGGGTCAGAATCGACCGCGGAGGGAAGTTCTGCTCGCTGACCTGAATCTCCCGCAGGCATTCCTTCATGAGCGCCAGCTGATCGGCAGCGTCATAGATCAGGAAATCGGTCCGGTACCCGAGTCGCTCCGCCTCGCGGCGCAGGATGCGCACACCCAGTGCATGGAAGGTACTGATGTTCAGACCTTCGGGAGGCGATCCGAGCAGCGTCTCGACCCGGCTGCGCATCTCGCCCGAAGCCTTGTTGGTGAAGGTGACGGAAACGATCTCGTCGGGGCGGGCGAGCCCCCTGGCCAGCAGGTAGCCGATGCGGTAGATGATGACCCGGGTCTTGCCGGAGCCGGCGCCAGCCAGCACCAGCACCGGACCTTCGGTGCTCTCGACGGCGCGGCGCTGCGCCTCGTTCAGGTCGGCTATGAAAGAAGGAAGTGAGTCCACGCGCGTCCATGCAGGCGCCCGCGCCCGCTCCGGGATGATTCCTGCGAGGGGAAACGCGGGCATCATAACACACTGACCAGCGTGCCTGACGCCGGTGTTCGGGGACAATTCAGCAGCGAGACGTGGATTCAGGGCGAAGCAGCAACATTGCCAAAGACCTTGCCAATGGTGCCGCCGTGGACCGACTGGAAATCGGAGTAATGAAAGATGCTTCGCCGGCGGATCGGCCACCAGGAAACTCTACCCTTGGTGACGATCTCCAGGCGGTGCGGGAGCCAAACACCCAGAGCCACCGGTTTGTTTAGAAGATCGATCTGCACGTCGCTGACCTTCGTCAGTGAAAGTGCAACCGAGACTGACCGCGACGTGCGGGACCGGGCCCGCACCAGGTGGTGATCTTCGACGCCGATCCACAGACTGCCAACCATGGCTCTGGCGATACGCGCCTGCAGGCTGCCCTTCCTGGTTTTCTCCTGCGGGCCAAAATCGAGCCGGTAACAGTCCACACCGTCCATCTTCTCGCGCCCGCCGTATGTGTACGAGGGCATGTAGAGCAGGTGAGCCAGGGCGTTCCCCTCATCATCCTGGCTGTCTTCCTGGCCGGAGCGCAGGGCGTTGTAGTGGTGGGTAAAGCTTGCTGCTTCTCGATGGTGCCTGATCTGCCGGGAGGTGGGAGGTTTACCGTCACGACTCGTGAGGCGCTCCTCGAAGCCTCCGTTCACCGGTGTCACCTGAAACTGGTATGTCCTATATGAGACCGGCTGGCCCTCCCCGTCGAGGCGCTCTTTATGAACCTGGCGCTGAAACCTGAAGCGGGACCAAGCGGAGATGTCCAGAAAGTGGACATGCTGAACGTCCCGCATCAGCTCTTCGAGGTCGGGGGGCTCTTCGGCAGGCTCCACTACCACACCGGAGCCCGGGAGCTGCACGGCGCCAAGCAGGAAAAAATGGAAGGCTAGAGCCGCACCGCTCATCTCCATGAGGGTACGGGCGAAATGGACCCTCGGCAAGCACTTCCTGCGCCCCTGTGGGGACGTAAGAGGCTCAGGTTAATCTACTTAGGGTGTGAGAAGGTTAGGCGAAATCCGTCACAGAGGCCCCCGCGGCGCTACTCGACGGTCACCGATTTTGCGAGATTACGCGGCTGATCGATGTCACAGCCCCGGATGTCGGCGACGTGGTAGGCGAGAAGCTGCAGCGGCAGCGACAGCAGGAGCGGGTAGAGCCAGGGTGAGGTGCGAGGCACCGTGAAGACCTCCTCCGCCTTGTGCATCGATGGGTGCCGACCGTCATCGGTGATTGCGATCAGCGTGGCGCCCCGCGCCTGGGCTTCCTCCATGTTGCTGGTCATCTTCTGGCGCACCTTGTCGTGCACCACCAGGGTGAGCACCGGCATCTTCGAATCGATGAGCGCAATCGGTCCGTGCTTCATCTCACCACCGCTGTACCCCTCGGCGTGGATGTACGAGATCTCCTTGAGCTTCAGCGCTCCCTCGAGGGCGATCGGATAGTTGATGCCGCGACCAAGGAACAGGTAGTTGCTGGCTCTAGCGGTGCGCCGTGCGATGGCGGCGATATCAGCATCCCGGCGAAGGATCGACTCCATCTTTCCCGGAATGCGCATGAGCTCAGCGCCGAGTTCCCGCACCTGTTTTCTCGTCAGGTGGCGGCGGACCTGACCGAGGTGGAGGGCGAGTAAAATCAGCGCCGTCAGCTGCGTGGTGAAGGCCTTGGTGCTCGCCACGCCGATCTCAGGTCCCGCGTGCGTGTAGACGACCCCCTTCGACCCACGCGTCATCATGCTGCCGACGACGTTACAGATGGACACGACAGGCGAGCTCTTGCTCTTCGCTTCGCGCATGGCGGCGAGCGTGTCGGCAGTCTCGCCCGACTGCGAGATGGCCACGGTCAGCACATCGCGTGAGGTGATCGGATCGCGGTAACGGTACTCCGAGGCCCAGTCCACCTCGGCCGGCATCCCGGCCAAGCCTTCGATCAGGAACTTTCCCACCAGCGCCGCGTGCCACGAGGTACCGCAGGCAACCAGGTGGACCTTCTTGAACCGGCGAAGGCGTTCCGGCTTGAGACCGAGCTCGTCAAGAAACACGCCTCCCGGCTCGAGCGACAGGCGTCCTCGGAATGTATCGGTCACCGCGCGCGGTTGCTCGTAAATTTCCTTGAGCATGAAGTGCTTGAAGCCGTCCTTCTCCGCCATGGTCGCGTCCCAGGTGATCTTCTTGACACGCAGCGGCTGGCGCTTCCCCGCGAAATCGGTCATGCGCGCGCCCTGTGGCGAGATCACCGCGAGCTGGCCATCATCCAGGTGCAGAACCTTGCGGGTGAGGCCGAGGACGGCGGGGACATCGGAAGCGACGAGATATTCGCCTTCTCCCATGCCGATGACGAGAGGCGGGCCGTTACGGGCGGAGACAATCAGCTCCGGCGCGGACGAGGAGATCACAACCAGCGCGAAGACTCCCTTGAGCTTGCGCACGGCACGGCGCACCGCTTCCTCAAGGCCCGCGTCCAGGTACTCCTCGACCAGGTGGGCCACGACCTCAGTGTCGGTCTCGCTGTTCAGCTGATGTCCGCGCGAGGCAAGCCGGCGGCGAAGCTCGGCATAGTTTTCAATGATATGGTGCCGGGGATGCCGCTCAGGAACTCAAGCCCCGCAACACCCGCCCGCTCGGCAGCGCGCG
>JAPUKU010000026.1 GCA_027295505.1 Acidobacteriota bacterium | reverse complement strand
CTGCTATCTGGAAATCGGTCTCGAGGACCTCTCATTTCATCTGGAAAGGTACCTATCTCTTCGGATGAGACAGGATCACTTCGGCTGGGCCACGACGCGCAGGTAGGGCTTGAGGGTCTTCCAGCCCCCGGGGAAGCGCTCCTTGGCGTCCTCGTTCGACAGGGTGGGCACGATGATGACATCGTTGCCGTCCCGCCAGTTGACCGGAGTGGCCACCTTGTGCTTGTCGGTGAGCTGCAGGGAATCGATCACCCGGAGGATCTCCCCGAAGTCCCGTCCGGTGCTGGCCGGGTAGGTGATCATCAGGCGGATCTTCTTGTTCGAAGAGATGATGAACACGGACCGCACGGTCAAGGTGTCGTTGGCGTTCGGGTGGATCATGTCGTAGAGGGTGGCCACCTTCCGGTCACCGTCCGCGATCAGCGGAAAGTTCAGGGCGTGGCCCTGGGTTTCCTCGATGTCCTTGGCCCAGCCTCGATGGTCATCGACGGAATCGACGCTCAGGCCGATGATCTTGCAGTTCCGCTTCTCGAACTCCGGCTTGAGGCGGGAGACTTCCCCCAGCTCCGTGGTGCAGACCGGCGTGTAGTCCTTGGGGTGGGAGAAGAGGACTGCCCAGCTGTCGCCGATCCACTCGTGGAAGTTGATGGTGCCTTCAGTGGAGTCCTGAGTGAAGTCGGGGGCGGTATCGCCTAGGCGCAAGCTCATGTTTTCCTCCTGGATCTTTGTGGGTTGAGACTCCGAATCTGCGCGAAGAGCAGATCTTCCGAATGTGGCGAGAGAAACCGATCATAGCGGCCTGAGTTGTCGTTCTCCAGAAAGGAGCCCTCCTGGAGCGCGAATCGAAGTACCGGTAAGGATCTCCGTGGCGACGCCACTGCCGAACAGCCGCTGGTAGAAGTCTCCCAGCCCCTCTCCCGCCAGGCGCTGACGGGACCAGCCGACGAAGCCTACATCTCCGGTGTAGGGCCGCGCGCAGCGATCAACTGTGGGTCGCCCGGTCCAGCCCCGACGATCACCCCAGCACACGGTTGCGGGCGAGATGAACGAGGAGTGGGAAGGTTCGTCCGTCACGTTCACGGGAATGCTGTGGGCATCGGCTTCGCGCCGAAGAGCCTCGCCATCTCGTACCCAACCAGTCAGTCAGATCGCCGCCACATTCCGGTGGAGCCGTAGCGCCCTCCGCCGTCGCTCAGCACCGTGACCACCGTGGAGAAGTCGCCCCGACCCGCGATGCGAAGGGCTGCGGCGACATTCGCTCCGGAAGAAGGCCCTGCGAAGAGCCCTCGGCTGGCAAGGCGCCGGCAGAGGATCAGGCTCGGCTCCGAGCCCATGACCGTGCGCTCGTCGATGATGCTCTCGTCCAGGATGTCCGGCACGATGTCGCCGGGGCGCCCCAGGGGCTTGAGCCCCTCGATGCCGGGGAAGTCCTCCGGGATCACTGCCACCACGTGGGTGCCCGGATCGGCCTCCAGCAGGCAGCGGCCCACACCGGTGATCGTCCCCCCGGTGCCGATCCCGGCGACGAACGCGCTCGGCGCCCCGCCAGTCTGGGTTCGCACCTGTTCCAGGATTTCTCTGCCCGTGGTCTCGTAGTGGGCGCGCCAATTGTGCTCGTTGGCGTACTGGTTGCTGTACCAGTACTTGTCCGGATAGGTCTCGGCGAGCCGCTTCGCTTCGCGCAGGGCGAAGTCGTAACCTTCCAGCGGATCGGTCAGGATCAGCTCCGCCCCGTGGGCAGCGATCCGGTCCAAGCGCTCCTGGCTGGCGTTGCCCGGCACAACCAGGGTGACCTCGACCCCCAGGGCTGCGCCGAACTGGGCATAGGCGATCCCGGCGTTTCCCGACGAGGAGTCCAGCAAGCGCCGGCCGCCGCGCAGATGGCCATCCTCCAGGGCCTTGGTCAGCATGCGGGCCACCGGCCGGTCCTTGATGGATCCGCCCGGGTTGCACGACTCCAGCTTGGCGAACAAGCGCACCCCGGTGGGCAGCACTCCGATTCCGGTGAGCTCCACCAGAGGAGTGTTCCCGACTGCGCGCAGCAAGTCGGCTCGGGGGTGCACGGGGTTCGCGAGCCTCGTCATTGCCCTTCGCCGGTGCCGCAAAACGCCTGGTAGTCCACGTAGCCGGGAAACGTCGCACCCTCCTTGCAATAGGCGCAGTTGGGATCTGGATCCTGGGCAACCTCGGAGAACCTGGTCTTCAGCGCGTCGTAAAGCAGCAAGCGCCCGACCAGGGGGTCCCCCATCTCCAGCAGGATCTTGATGGTCTCCACCGCTTCCAGGGTGCCGATCACGCCGGGTAGCACACCGAGCACGCCGGCCTCGGCGCAGGAGGGCGCCAGCTCGGGCGGGGGCGGTTCCGGGAACAGGCACCGGTAACAGGGGCCGCGCCGCTTCGGATAGCTGGGCCAGAAGACACTCACCTGTCCCTCGAAACGGAATATCGAGCCGTGCACGTTGGGGATGCGCAGCCGGACACAGGCATCGTTGACGAGGTAACGCGTGGGGAAGTTGTCGGAGCCGTCCACCACCACGTCGTAGCCACCGAAGGTCTCCTCGACGTTGCTGCTGTCCAGGTGGATCTGGTGGGTCTTCACCTTCACCGAGGGGTTGAAGCCTTCCAGGGTCTCCCGGGCCGAGGCAACCTTCGCCATGCCGACGCTGGAGTCCTTGTGGAGGATCTGCCGCTGCAGGTTGCTCCGGTCGACCACGTCGTTGTCCACGATGCCCAGGGTCCCCACACCGGCCCCGGCGAGGTAGAAGGCGGCGGGAG
>JAPUKU010000259.1 GCA_027295505.1 Acidobacteriota bacterium | reverse complement strand
GGCCGCGGCTTTCATACCGTTCAGACGCACAGCGTAACGTGCCGCCACAGCATCAAACCAGCCGACGCGCCGCGGCCGGCCGGTGGTCGTCCCATACTCGTGTCCCCTCTCACGCAGGTGCTCCCCCGCGCCCTCCCGCAGTTCCGTGGGGAAAGGGCCCTCTCCCACGCGACTGCTGTATGCCTTGAAGACGCCGAGAACCGCGTCGAGCTGCGTCGGGCCGAGGCCGAGGCCTGTACAGGCGCCTCCTGCCGTGGGGCTGGATGAAGTAACGTAGGGATAGGTGCCGTGATCGAGATCGAGCATGGTGCCCTGTGCTCCCTCGCACAGGATCGTCTTGCCTTCGCGAATGGCACGCTGGATGTAAGCAGTGGTGTCGATGGCAAACTTGCTGAGGATGTCCCCAAAGCGGCTGTATTCATCGATCACCCGCTTTACATCGAGGCCAAGGCGCTCGATGATCGGAGACTGGGGGCCATCATCCGCACGGAAATGTTGTTCGACGGAAGCCTGCAGGATCTCTCTGTTCCTGAGATCGACCACGCGCGCCCCCTTGCGACCAGCCTTGCTCTCGTAAGCCGGGCCGATCCCCAGGCAGGTCGTTCCCAGCCGGTGCTTGCGGATGCGTTCTTCACGGATTCGATCCAGTTCACGGTGGTTGGGAAAGATGACGTGACAGCGATTGCTCAGGAACAGGCGGCCGGCCACCTCGATTCCGGCTGTGGCCAGATCCCGGATCTCCCGCAGCAGCGAACCCGGGTCGACCACGACCCCGTTGCCGATGATGCAGACCTTCCCAGGATGCAGGATACCGCACGGGATGTGGTGCAGCGCGTGGCGCGAATCGTCATGGGCAATTGTGTGTCCCGCGTTCGGTCCACCCTGGTAGCGAGCCACGATGTCGGCGCGTGCGGCAAGCACATCAACGACCTTCCCCTTACCTTCGTCACCCCACTGTCCGCCGAGGACTACGAGATTTGCCATAACCTTTCCCGAGGTTCCTGTTTCAGATCGCCGGGGCGTGCGTGCACCCCGGCTGGCGGATTCGTGAAGTAATATGTGCAATCGCCGCCGAGCTCATCGATGTCACGCTGCTCGAGCGGAAAAAGCTTGCATGCGGAGAAGTGATAACCATAGATGCGGCACGAATAAGTGTCTCCATCTTCGCGCAAGAAGGGACAGCGAAAGAGGATTTTGCAGCAGCGACCGCAGCGATTGCAGTCACCGTGGCGGAGCTCAACCAGTTTGGCCGACGCGCGGGGTCTGAATGTGGCTTTGTAGAAGCGCCGAATTTTGCCGACGGCCTGGGTGAAACGAAAGTTGATCGCGCTGTTGTGCATGCTCGACAGGGAGGCATTTTAGCAGAGCCCTCCGGCGGCCTGCAAGCGGGCTGTGCTATGATGCCGCCACTCGAGACTAGGGTGTAATCTCCCTTGAATGAATTATTGCTAGCCATCGGGTTTGTGCTCATCCTCGAAGGCGCGCCTTACCTTCTGTTCCCACGCGTGTTACCGCGGATCGTCGAGTTTCTGAGCCGTGCCGACCCGCTCAACCTGCGACTGCTCGGAGGGTTCATGATCGCCGTGGGGCTCCTGATGGTGTACTGGGTGCGCACATATGCCTGAACCGCCTCGCGCCGCTTGCGAACTATCGATCGACGGAAATAGTCTGACCCTAAGGGGCTTCGAAGAGGTCTGCCGCTCCAGACGGAAGGTTACGCTCGCTGCGTCGGCGCGCAAGGGCCTGCATCGCTCCCGAGATGTCGTTGAATCTCACCTGCGCCAGGGTGAGGCGATCTACGGCATCACCACCGGTTTTGGAAGGCTCGCAAACGTCTGCATTCCCGCCGAGCAGGTCGAGGAACTTCAGGAGAACCTGGTACGGAGCCACTGCGCCGGGGTCGGTCCACCGCTGGCCGAGGAGGCGGTCCGTGCCGTGCTCCTGCTGCGCGCCAACTGTCTGGCCAAGGGTTTCTCAGGGGTACGGCTACTGCTGGTCGAACGCTTGCTGGAGTTCCTCAACAGGGGGCTGCATCCGGTCATTCCCAGCAAGGGATCGGTGGGGGCGAGCGGTGATCTGGCTCCCCTGGCCCAGGTGGCCCTGGCCCTCATCGGTGAGGGGGAAATGTGGGTCCGGGGCGAGCGTCGGCCGTGCGCCGAGGCACACAAGGCCGCGGGGCTGAATCCCCTGCGCCTTCAGGCCAAAGAGGGGCTGGCGCTGGTCAATGGCACCCAGGTCTCCTGTGGAGTCGGCGCCCTCTCGCTGATTGATTCGGAACGCCTGTGCACACTGGCAGACATCGCCTCGGCGATGTCGGTTGAGGCGCTGAAGGGTAGCGAAAAGCCGTTCGATCCTCGTGTCCAGAGCGTTCGACCCCATCCGGGCCAGGCCGATGCGGCAGGAAATATGAAGCGACTGCTCGCGGACAGCGAGATCATGGAATCGCACCGCCAGTGCGGCCGGGTGCAGGATTCGTACGCCCTGCGCTGCATTCCGCAGGTGCACGGCGCCGTCCGCGATGTGCTCTCGTTCTGCCGCCGTACCCTGGAGATCGAGGTGAACGCCGCCACCGACAACCCTCTGGTGTTTCCCGATGAGGGAGATGTGATATCGAGCGGGAACTTTCACGGCGAACCGGTGGCCTTCGCCCTGGATTTTCTCGCCATCGCGCTGACCGATCTCGGCAACATCTCCGAGCGTCGCATCGACCGCATGGTCAACCCCGATCTGAGTGATCTGCCGGCCTTCCTGGTTCCGGAACATGGACTCAACTCCGGTCTGATGATGGTTCAAGTAACGGCCGCGGCACTCGCTTCCGAGAACAAGGTTCTGTCCCACCCTGCCAGCACCGACAACATCCCCACCTCCGGGAGTAAGGAAGATCATGTCAGCATGTCGACCCATGCAGCGCTCAAGTCCCGGCAGGTGGTATCCAATCTCGAGCATATCCTGGCCATCGAGATTCTGACCGCCTGCCAGGCGCTCGACGTCCTGAAGCCGCTGCGCCCGGCGCGCGCCGTCCAGGCAGTGCACGCAGCGGTGCGCCGTACGATCTCGTTCATGGAGCAAGATCGGGTCGTCAACCACGACATCGAAGCTGTTCGCCACTTGATGCTCGACGGATCGCTGCGCGTTGCCGCCGAGGAAGTTTGTGGAGCGCTCCGTTGAGCAAGCGCCCGAGGAGCGACGCGATGAGCAGGATCACCAAGAAGAGCGGACCGCGGCCGGTGCGGGCCCCGCGGGGGGCGAAGCTTCGCTGCAAGGGCTGGCGCCAGGAAGCCGCCCTGCGTTTGCTGATGAACAACCTGGATCCTGAGGTGGCCGAGAATCCGGATGAGCTCGTGGTCTACGGAGGCAGCGGCCGGGCGGCGCGCTCCTGGGAGGCGTTCGACGCCCTGGTCGACTCGCTGGAGAGACTGGAGGAGGATGAAACGCTGCTGGTGCAATCGGGAAAGCCCGTGGGGATCTTCAGAACCCACAGTGAAGCTCCCAGGGTGCTCATCGCCAACTCGCTCCTGGTGCCCGCCTGGGCGAACTGGGAAACATTCCGGGATCTTGAGAGTCGCGGCCTGACGATGTACGGGCAGATGACTGCCGGCTCATGGATCTACATTGGTACGCAGGGCATCCTGCAGGGAACCTACGAGGTCTTTGCCGCCGCTGCACGCAAACATTTCGACGCCACGCTGTGCGGGCGCTGGCTTCTGTCGGCCGGTCTCGGTGGGATGGGCGGTGCTCAGCCGCTTGCGCTCACCATGAACGAGGGGTGTGCGTTGATTGTGGAGGTCGACCGCAAGCGCATCGAGCGGCGGCTGGCGACCGCGTACTGTGACCGGATGACGCAGGACCTGGACCAAGCCCTGGAATGGATCCAGGGTGCGTGCCGGCGCAAGGAGGCTCTCTCAGTGGCTCTGCACGCCAACGCGGCCGACATCTTTCCCGAGCTGGTGCGCCGGGGCGTGAAACCTGATCTGGTGACTGACCAGACGAGCGCTCACGACTTGCTCAACGGCTATGTTCCCGCCGGACTCCCCTACGACGAGGCGATCGAGCTCCGGGCGCAGGACCCTGAGGCTTATGAAAAGCGTACGCTCGCGTCGATCGTTGACCATGTTCGCGCCATGCTCGACCTGCAAGGCCAGGGAGCGATCGTCTTTGACCACGGCAACAATATCCGGGCCCAGGCGAAGCGAGGTGGCGTGGAGAACGCCTTCGATTTCCCGGGATTTGTCCCGGCCTACATCCGGCCGCTGTTCTGCGAGGGAAACGGGCCCTTTCGATGGGTCGCGCTGTCCGGGGAGGAGGCTGACATCGCCCGTACCGATCGCGCGGTTCTGGAGACCTTCCCCGAAAATGAATCCCTGGCGCGATGGATCCACCTTGCCCGCGAAAAGGTGCATTTCCAGGGACTGCCCGCCCGCGTCTGCTGGATGGGGATGGGTGAACGGGCCCGGTTTGGCCAGGTGCTGAACGATCTGGTGGCCAAGGGTGAGGTCCAGGCTCCAATCGCCATCGGACGCGACCATCTCGACAGTGGCTCGGTGGCCTCCCCCTACCGGGAGACCGAGGCGATGCGAGACGGGTCGGACGCCGTGGCCGACTGGCCGATCCTGAACGCCCTCCTGAACACCTGCTCGGGGGCAAGCTGGATCTCCGTGCACCATGGCGGTGGCGTGGGGATCGGATACTCGATCCATGCGGGGATGGTCGTGGTGGCGGACGGCACCCGCGCTGGAGCGCGGCGACTCGAGCGCTGCTTGACGACCGATCCTGGAATCGGGATTCTGCGCCATGCCGACGCTGGCTATCCGGAAGCGCTTCGGGCCGCGGAACGGCATCACTTGCGCAGGCCCCTCCCCGGATAATCCCCAGCCATCCCTCTTGCGGCGCGGAGGGCGCGGTCCTATATTGGTTGGACCATGTCAGGGAACAGTCACAAGAAGCTGGGTCTAAACATCTCGATCGGGGTCATGGGATCGGCGGGAGGAGATCTCGCCAAGGAAGCACTCCAGACGGTGCACCGGCTGGGCCAGGGGATTGCCCGCCGGGGGTGTGTGCTGATTACGGGTGCCTGCCCAGGCCTCCCCCATGAGGCGGTCCTGGGAGCGAAGTCGGAGGGTGGAGTGACCGTGGGCATCTCGCCCGCCCTCAACTTTGAAGAGCATGCCCTGAAGTACCACTCCCCCTACCGGGGGTATGACGCCATCATCTATACCGGCAGCGGGCTCATGGGCCGCGAAATCGAAAATATCCGCTCGTGCGACCTGGTCATCCTCGCGGGCGGGCGCTCGGGCACCCTGGGCGAGTTCGCTATCGCCTACGATGAAGCAAAGGTGATCGGGGTGCTCACCGGCACAGGGGGAATCTCCGAACGGATCAAGGAAATCGTGTCGTTCATAAAAAAGGATACGGGAGCCAAGCTGGTCTATGCGAGCGACCCCGAGGAACTGCTCGATAGTCTGCTGGCGGTCTACGAGCGTCGTATCCTGCCGCGCTACCGAACAATCATCGCGAACCGGAACGAGCACGGCAAGCTGGAACGCTGAGAAAATCCCCTTATTTTTCTAGATTTCACTGAACATATTAAAGTGAAACTTGAGGTAAATTGCGGCCCAGTCAGAGGGGTAGTCGTCGGGGACCTGAATAATGGACTTCGCCTCCTCCAAGGTCTCCCTGACCGAGTCGTCAAATGAATCAAGACCGGACTTCTCGATCATCTCCATCTTGTAAACACCGTCCTTGCGGGTCGCAACGATCCGGTAGGTGACCCGGCCCGGGTTGCCCACCTTGGCGGCCAGGGGTACCCTCGCGAGCCAGATCGGCTTGATCTCCTCGATCCAGCGCGCCACGTGGGGTGCTCCGTCGTACAGTCTCTTGTTGATCTCCATGGATCCGGTAATCATGAACGAACCCTTCTCGTACCGGACCTTCGGACGCATGATCTTGTCCGGATCCTTCCCCTGATCGATCATCCACTGGCGCATCATTTCTCGCCGACTTTTGAACTTTGTCTGAGGGTTCCAGGTCCGGGCGGCGGAGTCAGGCTTCGCTGAGGGCCGGCTCTGAGGGGCTGTCTGGGGAGACTCGTCCGGTGCCTCTTCCGCATCGGCGGCCAGGGCGGGCGACGCTATGCCCAGCATGGCGCACAGGCAGACCACCCCAAAGCCCCTTCCAGCACCCCAGGAGTGGCCACCCTTCCGAATATAAAGGTTCACTTTAATGATGGTACTGGTGGGTCGCCCGAACGTCAACTTCGGAGCGCTGGTTCTGCTACGCGGACCCCTTTTCTTCGCATTGGCGCTGTGAGCTGTTTAAGGGTTTGTTTTCCCAGGCCAGGACGACCTGGTTGCGGCCCTTCTTCTTGGCCTCGTAGAGGGCCTGATCCGCCTCATCCACTAGATCCTGGCCTCTCATCTCATTCTGGCCGTCATAGTGAGCCACCCCTACGCTGATGGTGACATGCACGTCCTCGGGCAGACCTGGGAAACGATGTTTTTCAGCCCGTTCTCGCACTCGCTCAGCCACCAGAGCCGCCCCCTGGCGGTCCGTCTGTGGCAAGAGGACCACGAATTCCTCCCCGCCATAACGAGCTACCAGGTCGACGCTGCGCATGGCCTCCTGCAGGTTTGCCGCCAGTTCCTTGATGACGGTGTCGCCCCTGGGGTGGCCATAGGTGTCGTTGATCTGCTTGAAGTGATCGATGTCGATCATGACCAGGTTCAGAGGGCTCTTATACCGGAACGTGCGTCTCACCTCATCCTCAAGGCGCCGCTGGAAGAAACGCACGTTGGGCACCTGGGCAAGCGGATCGGTGGTCGCCAGCTTCTCCATCAGCTGCTTCTGGAGCTTTAGCTGATCCTGGAGCTGCTTGGTGTGGAGGATCGCTTTGAGCCGGGCGCAGAGGATCGGCGGCAGGATCGGCTTGCTGATGAAATCGTAGGCTCCGAGCTCGAAAGCCTTGACGATGTCCTTGAGCTTAGTCTCCTCGCTCAGTATCACCACCGGGAGGTGGCTCAGCAAGGCGTCCTGGCGCACCGATTCCAGGAACTTGTGCCCGTCCATCCGGGGCATGATGCGATCGCAGAGCACCACGTCGATCCCCTCCCCGACCTCCTTGAGGACCTGCAAACCCGCAGCGCCGTTCTCCGCCTCGAAGAAGCGGGTAAACACTCCGGCATCTTCGAGGATTCGCTTGATCTCCTTGCGGCTGCTGATTGCGTCATCGACGATCAGGATTGTCGGCATTCTATTTTTCACCCATTGACTGTGTGTGGTTCCTGGGGGACGATGGAGGCCCCTTGCGCCATGGCCGGCCCCCCTGGAGGCAGCCTCAAACCGCAGTAGCTTATGTGGGAGGGGGCATGAAATACAAGGGCCGGGCCCGGGGGTGCCCCCGCCCACCACCTTTCACGGAGCAACTGGCATGCCCCTGAGCCGGCTGGCGATAGAGCACTCCATCGCCACAATCACGTTTAACCGTGATGACAAGAGAAACGCCTTCAACCACGCCATGTCGCGCCAAACCCTGAGCCATTTTGATGCCGCTGAGAGGGAGCGCTGTCGGGTGATCATCCTGCGGTCCAACCCCGGTGCCAAAGTCTGGTGTTCGGGCCATGACCTGACCGATCTGAAGCCGGGCGAGGATCCGTATAACTCGGACAACCCGATGATCGAGCTGTTTTCGCGCATCCAGGAAGTCCCGATGCCGGTCATGACCATGGTTGAGGGGTCGGTCTACGCGGGGGGACTGTTGCTGAACATGGTTGCCGACATCGCCATAGCCTCTGTTACCACCGAGGTGGCCATGACAGCCAACAGGATCGGCATCCCATTCATCCCGGAGATCTACGCTTACTGGCTGAAGGTAACCGGCCTGCACAAGACGAAGGAGCTGTTCTTCACCGCCGCGCCGATCTCCGCCCGGGACGCTTATGCCGCGGGTATCTTCAACCATGTGGTGGAAGCGGGGGATCTGGAACGTACCACGCTGGAAATGGCGGGGCAGATCCTGCGGTGCTCCGCGGAGGCCGTGGCGAACTCGAAGTACCAGCTCAATCTGCTGGCGGCCTGTACCGACCTGTCGGAAGAGGAGCTCAAAGAAATCGAGCGAGGCCGGCAGAAAATTCTCAAGAGCCCCGAAACCCAGAAGGGGCTGGCGTGTCTGATCCAAAGGCTCCGGGGTAATGAGACCCCGCAGGGCGGTTCCTCGACAGGCTGAGCCCCGTTTCCTTGCCTATTTCCTTACGACCAGGCCGTCCCTTCGAGCTTCTCGGTAGGCCTGCCAGCCCGGGATGCCGTTGACCCCGCCCCCCCCGTGCGTAGCGCAGGAGCCGTGGTACAGACCCGGGATCGGTGTGCGGAAGTCGGCGTAGCCCGGCGCCGGCCGCATGTGGAAGAGCTGATCCACGGAAAGCTCACCGTGAAAAATATTGCCTCCGATGAGTCCGAGCTCTTGCTCCATGTCATAGGGGCCAATCACCTGCCGGTCGATGACAGCGCTCTTGAAGTTGGGAGCCAGCTCCGTGTACAGGTCGATGGCCCGATCGGCGTAGGCCTCCAGCTCCTCCCGGTGGGGCTCCTTGCTCCATTCGTGCGGCACCCACTGCGAGAACATCGAGAAGATGTGAACCCCCTTGGGGGTCAGAGTCGGATCGAGTGTCGTTGGAATGGTGCCGTCCACAAAGGGTTTCGTGGCGCCCTTGTGCTCGATATGGGCGTCCTGGAAGGCGCGTTCGGCATACTCTGGCGAGAAGCACAATTCGACGGAGCCGGTGTGGTGTTCTTGCTGGTGGGTGCCCGGATTGGCCTTGAAGCTCGGTAGCTCCGACAGCGCAACATTGATCTTGACGACCCCCGAACGGGTCCTCCAGTTACGGATGTCACGCACGAAATCCTCAGGCAGGTCCTTTTCATCCAGCAGATCCAGGAAGGCGATCTTCGGGTGGATCGTGGTGACCACCACCGGAGCGTGAATCTCCTCTCCGCTCTCGAGCGCCACCCCTGCGGCACGGCCGTTCTTGGTGAGGATTTTCTTTACCCGAGCCTTGGTGCGCACCTCACATCCCAGGCTCTCGGCGGAGCGGCGGATTGAATCCGGCACGGCCCCCATGCCTCCCTCCTGGAAGCCCCAGGAGCCAAGGTGGCCGTCGCCCACGTCGCCAATCGAGTGGTGCAGCATGACATAGGCTGTGCCCGGCTCATCCGGACCGGCCCAGGTGCCGATGACACCGTTGACCGTGAGCATGCCCCGAACGGCGTCAGATTCAAACCACTGATCTAGGAGATCGGTGACGCTCATCGTGAACAGGCGCGTGACATCGGCCACGCCCCGCACTCCCAGCTTGCGAACCTTCCAGGCAGCCTGCGCCTGCGCCATCAGGTCGCCGAAGGTCATGGAGCCCAGGCGTGGGGGGACCTGCAACAGGAGCGGTCCCAGGACATCGGCCACGCCCTTCAGCCATGCTTCCCACTTGGGGAGGATCTCGGCATCCTTCTTGGAGAACTTGGCAATCGATTCGTAACTCTTCTTGTGGTCGTCTGTATAAACGGTGACCGAGCGCCCGTCGGGGTAGGCCTGATAGTACGGACCGAACGGAGTCACTTTGTAGCCATGCTCCTTCAGCTTCAGATCCCGGATAATCGTTGGAGGCATCAGTGACATGACGTAGGAATAGGTCGTGACCCTGATCTCAGGATGATTCGGGAAGGGAGCACTGGTATCCGCGCAGCCGCCCGTTTTCTGGCGTCCCTCGAGCACCACCGTCCTGGCGCCCGAGCGTGCGAAGTAGGCGCCGCTCACGAGGCCGTTATGGCCTCCTCCAATGATGATAGCGTCGTAATTGTTTGTTGCCATGTCGCGTTCTCCCTATCTGGACTACTCCGGCCGCACCGTAACTTGTGAGCCGATTCGCTCGAAATTCTCACTCAATAATGGGATACGGCCGGGCCGCAAGCGCATTATCTCTCTATCGGAAAGTCGGGATCAAGCTACCCTGGTGATAGCCTAAGGCCCCCCTGGGGAATCGATTTTTGAGGAGAGCCGATTATGCCAGCCTATGTCATTGCGGATATCGAGGTCAGGGAACCTGCCGGATACGCTGTGTACCGGAAAATGGCTCAGGAAGCCCTGACCAGGCACGGGGGCAGGTTTCTGATGCGTGGGGGGCATCATGAGATTTTTGAGGGCGACTGGGTGCCCAGCCGTCTCGTGGTGCTCGAATTTGACAGCGTCGAGCAGGCAAAGAAATGGTGGGAATCGGAAGAGTACCGGCCGGCGAAGCAACTTCGCCAGAGTACCGCAAAATCCTCGATGCTCGTGGTCGAGGGCGTCTGAAAATTGGTGGACGGCAGGGGACTTGAACCCCCGACCTCCGCGTTGCGAACGCGGCGCTCTCCCAACTGAGCTAGCCGCCCAAATCCTTTAGATGTGTAGGTTTACGACCACCCGCTGGCTTCCTTCTGGCGCGAGCTGGCCGTTTTTTGGCCACTTTCCCAGTGAACGCACGGCCCGCAGGGGTGTCAGCCAGGCTGGCTGCGGTGGCGTGCCGGCGTTCGTCACCGACGTGGGTGTAGCGACTTGTCATCCGCGGGCTGGTGTGGCGCATGAAGGTCTGCAGGTCGTACTGCTGCCAGCCCTGTTCAGCCAGGTCGCTGCACGCCTGGTGGCGCAGGTCGTGGAAGTGGAAGTCGATGAGCTTCGCGGTCGCCAGCGCACTGCGCCAGATGTACCTGAACGCCCAGCGGCATGGGTCACAGCGGCTGCCCTTCGCGTGGAACTCGGCGTGGCGCACGCAGCCTGCCACCACCGGCGGGAACACGGGCATGGCGCGGTTCACTGACTGGGGCAGCGACTTCAGGATGGCGTGCACTTCTGGGTGGATGGCGCTGTGGTTCGTCTTGCCCGTCTTCGTGTCAAGCCAGGTGATGCACCCAGCGCCGCAGTCCACATCCTGCCAGCGCAGGCGGTCGATCTCGCCCCAGCGCCCGCCGCTGAAATAGGCCATGCGCACACGCTGCAGCACGCTGTCCGACAGCTTGCCCAGGGCTGCGTTCAGGTGGTTCAGTTCATCGGCCTGCAGCACCCTGTCGCGTTCGTTTTTTATCGGCGGCATCGTCACCGGCTCTGCGGGTGAACGTTCCAGGTGGCCGGCGTGAACCGCCGCCTTGAACAGCCTTTTAATCACCTGCAGTTCGCGCACCACCGTGGCGGCGGCGCGTTCGAACTTTTCCT
>JAPUKU010000258.1 GCA_027295505.1 Acidobacteriota bacterium | reverse complement strand
CCACAGCGCCGTGCGCCCCCGGCAGCGTCGGGCCCGATCGGCGACAGAGGGCCAGTCCAGCTTCCAGCAACGCGCCATGCAGCGCAGATCCATGAGCCACACCAGGCGCGGAGTGTGAAAGTGGCGGGCCAGGTGTACGGCGCCGTGAACGTACTGGTCCTCGGGGCACAGAGCGCGAAGCTGGCAGCCTGCCGCGGAAAAGCCGACGCTACGTTGCCACATCTCCTCGATCGGGAACGGATACCGTTCCCTCAGCTCCAGATCCCAGTGAATCTCGATGCTCACGGGCATCCCCTCCCCCATTGAGAGCTGGATGTGGTGGTACCACTCCACCCAGAAGTGTCTCTCGCCCCCCCGGGGCACTTTGAAGCCGACCGAGGCAAGCGTATCGAGGGTCCGTTTCAGATCGGCATGCCGGACCAGGAGATCCAGATCGGAAGAGGGACGCGCGGCCGCGTCGATATAAAGCAATGGCTGCAGCGCCAGCCCCTTCAGAACCAGAAACGGAATGCGCTCTCTCTCGAAGTGTCGCGCCACCTTGCCGAGCCGGTCGAGCAATAGAATGTTGTAAGAACGCACCTCGAATATATTCTGCTCGAGGGAGCGCACGACCCCCGGTGGAATCAAGCCTTCTTCCAGGCGGTCGATTGCCTGCCGCACCGGATGGGCGACACCGTGATGCCTCACCAGGCGAAGAAACTCCTTCCAATCGCATCCGGAAGGGGGAAAAACCGGCGGCAGCGCGTGAGCAGTCCGGCCCGGCCCGCCCCCCGGCGCAATCTTGTCGCCATCCCAGACGCGCATGAGGTCGCGCAGGAGGAGCGCTTCGGGAAATCTATTAATGGAAGGTTCAGCTCCCACCGGCGCTCTCCGAGCCGGGCTCGCGCCACAGGCGGCGGAAGAGATCGATCGACTCGATCGAGTAACCGGCGAAGTGGTTGTTGAAATAGCCAAAAACCGGAAACTCGCGTGGCACCGAGGAGCGCAGAGCACGCACCCACGCCTGCAGGCGAGCTGTGCGATCGATCACCGTGCGATTCCACTCAGTGGTGATCTTCTCGATGGCGACCCGGTCTCCCAGCCAGCGCACATAGCCGAACTCGGCGGTGCGCGTGCCCGGCCTGCTCAACAATGTCTCCGGATCCAGGAACCACGGATGATCGATCCAGGTCAGGGCCACACCGTGCTTCGAGAGGAGATCCAGAAGGGGCGCCTGCACCCAGGTCTTGTTGCGCACCTCGAGGGCGAACCGGGGGCCACCCGGCAGCCGCTCGAGGAAGGGGCGCAGGCGCGCCAGAAAATCATCGAGTGACATCTCATTCTTGCGAAAGTAGCGGAACTGCAACAGAAGCGGTCCCAGGCGGTCGCCCAATCCCTCCATGACCGAAACGAACCTCTTGAACTCTTCGTCACAATCGACGAGCAATTTCTCATGGGTGATAACTCTGGGCACCTTGGCCGCAAAACGAAAACTTTCGGGGGTTTTCTCCTTCCAGCCGGACACCATACTGGCTGTCGGCTCCCGGTAGAACGTGGCGTCAATCTCGACGGTGGGAAGCGTCTCCGCGTAGTGGCGAATGTAGTCTCCCGGGCCCGAGTCTTTAGGATAGAAATGCCCCACCCAAGACGCGTGGCTCCACGAGGAAGTGCCCAGCCACAGACGGGGCCCTCCGGCCGGCGGCGTCCGGACTGGCTCGGGAGAATCCATGCGCTGCAATCTACCACAGGAGGAGCGACCTGCCCGACGCCAGCGCTCACCCACTGGGAGGGACCGCGGATGATAAGATGCGGCCGTATGAGTTCCCATCTGCACCTGCCAGATCCCGGACAGGACCTGCAGACCGCGCACAGCATCACAGCCATTCATGACGTCTCCGATCTCGACGGAACACCGGAGCCCACTCCGTTTCTCAAATGGGCGGGCGGCAAGCGCCGGTTACTGCGGGACTACGAGCCGCACTTTCCGGCCCGCGCGAACAGCTATCACGAGCCTTTTCTGGGCAGCGGCGCCGTATTCCTGCGCGCGCGCGCGCGCCTGCGCCCGCAGCGAGTGCTGCTGTCGGATTGCAACACCGGCGTCGTGAACGCCTACCGTGCCGTGCGCGACTCCACCGAACGTCTTATTGATCTGCTCGAACAGCATCACCGCCTGCACGATCGCAAGCATTACTACGCTGTCAGGGCGCTGTGCTCTTCGGATCTGGACCGTGTCGAACAGGCGGCGCGCTTCATCTACCTCAACCGTACCTGCTACAACGGGCTGTACCGCGTGAACTCGCGCGGCCAGTTCAACGTTCCCATGGGCCGCTACGCTCGCCCCCTGATCGTGAACGCGGACAATTTGAGAAACTTGCGGATCTGGTTGCGCGGTGTGCACCTGCGTACCACCGGCTTCGAGCAAATCGTCGAGCAGGTACGTTCCGGCGATTTTGTTTACCTCGATCCGCCGTACCATCCGCTCTCGGAAACCGCGAACTTCACCTCCTACACCGAACACCCCTTCACGGCCCGCGATCAGGAGCGCCTGGCAAAAGTCGTGGGGGCGCTCGATGCGGCCGGTTGCCTCGTGATGCTGAGCAACAGCGACGTTCCCCTGATCCGCCACCTCTACAGGAACTACCGCCTCCTGCCGATCGAGGCCCGGCGCTCGATCAACTGCAATCCCCACCGCCGCGGCCCCCTGACCGAACTGCTGGTGCTCAACTACTGACGGTCCGGCCGGGGCCGGAGGGGCGAGTTTTTCGCCTTGACTTACACCTAATTTACACCTACACTCCCCTCACACCCTGAAGAAGCAGACCATGCTCCCCACCCCACGGCAACGCCAGGTCTATGAGTTCCTGAGGACCTACATCCGGGAGCATGGAGCCTCCCCCACCTACGACGAGATCCGCCGGCACTTCGGGTTCCGCTCCTACAACGCCGTGCAGAAGCACCTGCGGGCTTTGGCAGAGCGGGGGGCGCTGCGCTCCCCCTGGAAGGGGCGCAAGCGGGCCCTGACGCTCGTGGATCCTCCACCGCACGAGCAGGTGCAGGCGGCGAGCACGGACGCGCGGCTGGAAGCGCTCGGGAGGGCGCGAGGGCGGGCTGCGCACCACGCCACCCGGGGCGAGAACTCGATCGTCCCGGGCGGCGTGCTCGTGCCCCTGTTGGGAGAGGTGGCGGCAGGCCGGCCATTCGAGCCGTTCGAGAATCCGGAGCCGATCGAGATTCCGCCCAGCCTGCTGCGAGGGGGGGAGAACTTCGCACTCAGGGTGCGGGGGGAGAGCATGATTGAGGACGGTGTGCATGACGGTGACATCATCATCGTACGTCGGCAGACCACGGTGGAGAACGGCCAGACGGTCGTGGCCCTGGTAGACGGCGAGGCCACCATCAAAAAGTATTACCGGAACGGCTCGCGTATCGAGCTTCGTCCGGCCAACTTCCAGATGAAACCAATCATCGTCAAAGAAGAAGACGTGCTCATCCGGGGCGTGGTGGTAGGGCTGATCCGCCGGTTCCAGTTCGTGTGAAGAACGCACGTCGAGGGATGGTCGTCAACGCGCACTGGCGATCTGCAAGTGACGTCAAGAGCGGGGTCGGCTCCGTGCCGAGAGACCGTGCCTGAATGCGCCGGACACCCGCATGCGGGTGGCGCACGAGGGAGAGGCGAGCGCAGGCGGTGCCGGCGCGAGCCGTGTCTCGAGGGACGGAGCCGACCCCGGCTAAGGAGATTTCTTGGAGCGCCAGATCCTGCACGTCGAGATAGCAACCTTCGCGGTGGCAGTGGAGCGGATCGTCGAACCGCGCCTCGCAGGCCGCCCGGTGCTGCTGGCTCCCACGGGGGCGGCCCGTGCCGTTGTGCTGTCCGCTTCCGAGGAAGCTCGGGCGTTCGGGGTTCATCGCGGCATGCTTCTGCACCAGGCCCTGCGCCGCTGTCGTGACGCAGTGGTTCTGCCTCCCAACATGCCGCTCTACCGCCGGGCGGCCCGGGCCGTCTCCGATCTGATGGGCACCTTCTCGCCGCTGCTCGAGCCGACCGGCTACGGCCGTGCCTTTCTCGATCTGAGCGGCACGCGCCGGCTGTTCGGCCCCACCCAGGATCTGGCGGCACGCATCGAGCGCGACCTGCGCCAGCGGCTGCGCCTGAGTCCCACCGTCGGCCTCGCCAGCAACAAGCTCGTCAGCCGCATGGCCTCCCGCGTGCTTCCGGTCTCCAGCCTGTGCGACGTGTTTGCCGGCGGTGAGCGCCCGTTCCTGGAGCCTCTGCCGGTAGGGTGGCTGCCGGAGCTCGAAGCTGACACCCGCCGCGCCCTGGCGGAGCTCAACGTGGTGAGGGTCGGGGAGCTGAGCGCGCTCAACCTGCCGCAGCTGACGCTGGCCTTCGGTGCGCCCGGCTGGCGCCTGTACCGGCAGGCACGCGGTCTCGACGACTCGCCGGTGCGGCCGCCGGAAAAAATCCCCCGGGTGATTGCAGAGGAGACGCTGGCCCAGGACTCGAACGACGAAGAGACGGTGACAGCGGCGCTGCGACTGTTGGCAGAGCGAGTCGGGCGGACGCTACGCTTGCGGCGGCAAGCCACCGCCGCCCTGAGACTCACACTGCGCTACTCCGACGGTGTGCCGGCCGGCTGTGCATGCCGACCGGAGCAGCCGCTCGCCGATGACTTCTCCCTTTGGGAGCAGGCCTGGCGCCTGCTGGAACGCGCCTGGAAGAGGCGCTTGAGGCTGCGCTATCTGGAGCTGTGCTGCGAGCGGCTCGTCGCCGCCGAGCCGGCCCGCGATTTGTTCGGCCCCCGCCACGAGGAGGTGCGGCGACTGGATCTGTGCGCCGCCCTCGACCACCTGCGGCAAAAACACGGCGAAGACGTTGTCCAGACCGGCACCCGCTGGGCACAAGAGACCCGCCTCAGTACCCGAGGAGAGGCAGGCCCGCGGTGTGGAGGTGCGTCATGAGTCACTTTGTCCACCTGCAGGTTCACTCCCACTACAGCATGATGCGCGGCACTTCTTCCATCGAAACCCTGTGCAAGGCTGCGGTGGAGAACGGATCTCGCGCGCTCGCCCTCACGGACGTGAACGGACTGTACGGAGCCGTGCGCTTCTGGAATCTGGCTCAACAGGCTGGCCTCGAACCGATCCTGGGCGCCGACGTGCGCCCCTCCGCAATCGTTGCTCGAGATCAGGTCACAGCACGGGAGCCCGGTCCGCTCGACGCCTCCGGAAAGGAGCGGGCCGTGCTGCTGGTGCGCTCCCCCGAGGGGTACGCCCGGTTGTGCACCCTCCTCAGCCGCCTGCACCTGGATCCACATAGTTTCTCGCTGCGCGAGGAGCTTCAGAGCGAACGTTCCGGACTCGTGGTGCTGACACCGTCACTTTCATTGGCGGCGGAGCTGACACGCAGGCGCGACGGCTTCGCGCTCCGGCCGCTGGCGCCGGACAGAGAGGCAGCAGATGTCTACCTGGCCATGGAACCCGGACGGCGCGATCCCGAGATCCTGCGTGCCGCCCGCCGCCTGGGCGTGCCGCCCGTCGCCGTCAATGATGTCACCTTCGCCAGGCCTGACGAATTCACCCGCCACCGGCTGCTGCGCGCCATCGACGGTAATACCACGCTGGCGCGCCTGCCGCCTTCGGAGCTGGCGGCACGCGATGCCTGGCTGTGCGGAGCAGACGGCATGCGGCACCGGTTCCCCCACTGCCCCGAGGCACTGGAGAACACGGCCTGCATCGCGGAGGCATGCCGAACCGGACTGCCAGGCCCCCCCTGGGGCCGCCTGGTAATGCCCCGCTACGGCGACCTGGAGCCGGCCGCCGCCGCCGCTCTGCTGCGCGCGCGCTGCGAGGAGGGGGCCCGCCGGCGCTACGGCACGATGGCGAATGGCACGTTGCGCCTCGACGTGCGCGCCCGGATAGAGCACGAGATGGAGATCATCACTGCCAAGAAGTTTGCCGTGATCTTCCTGATCGTCGACGACATCGTGCGCCAGAGCCCGCGAACGTGCGGGCGCGGCTCGGCGGCGGCCAGCCTGGTGGCGTACTGCCTGGGGATCACCCATGTCGATCCGCTCGCGCACCAGCTGTACTTCGAGCGTTTTCTCAACCCGGCGCGCAAGGATCCTCCCGACATCGATGTCGACTTCTGCTGGGATGAGCGTGACGACATCCTGGAATACGTCTTCCGTGCCTACGGTGAGGAGCGCACGGCCATGATCGCCAACCACATCGGTTTCCGCACCCGTGCGGCCGTGCGGGAGGTGGCCAAGGTGTACGGCCTGCCGGCGGGGGAGATCACCCGCGTGACGCGCCCCCTGGCCCACACCTGGCGCGGTGATGCGGCCGCCACCGTGCGCACGCACCCTATGTTCCGTGGCCTCAACCTGTCCCACCCCTGGCCGGAGATCCTGGCCCACGCCACCGCACTGGAAGGCGCGCCCCGCCATCTGTCGGTGCACTGCGGAGGAGTAGTCATCGTTCCCGACAGGATCGATCGCTACGTGCCGATCGAGCGTGCCGCCAAGGGGGTGCGCATCATCCAGTGGGAGAAGGATCAGGCAGAGGAGGCGGGGTTCGTCAAGATCGATCTGCTCGGCAACCGCTCCCTCTCGGTGGTGCGCGACTGCATCGCCGCCGTCAACGAACGCAGGGGCCCCACTCCCGCGACACCCGCGGTTGATGACAAAGAGGCCTCCCGTATACAGCTACAGCATCTGTCGCGGGAACCGTCTGCATCTGAGGAGGCCGCACCGTGCCGCGCGCCGCTGGCGTTCGAGCGTCTCGAGCCGCTCACCGATCCGGCTACCTGCGATCTCATCCGGCGCGGCGACACGATGGGCGTGTTCTACGTCGAATCACCCGCCATGCGACAGCTGCAGCAGAAAACCCACCAGGGCGACTTCGAGCACCTGGTTATCCACTCCTCGATCATCCGTCCCGCAGCCAACGAATACATCCGCGAATATGTCCGACGGCTGCGGGGCGGCGCCCACACCTCATTGCACCCGATCCTGGAGGAGATCCTGCAGGAGACTTACGGCATCATGGTCTACCAGGAGGACGTGTCCAGGGTCGCCATGCGCATGGGGGGATTCGACGCCGGCGCGGCGGACGGGTTGCGCAAGGTATTGTCAAAAAAGTGGGCCGGCCACCGGATCGAGGATTACCGCCGGCGTTTCTTTACCGGAGCCCTCGAGCGCAACGTGCCGAAGACCATCGTTCAGCGGGTCTGGGGCATGATTCTGTCATTCTCCGGCTATTCATTCTGCAAACCGCATTCGGCCTCCTACGCGCTGCTGTCGTACAAATCGGCTTTCTTCAAGGCGCACTACCCGGCCGAGTTCATGGCCGCCGTGATCTCGAACCAGGGCGGTTACTACTCGACCTTCGCCTACGTGTCCGAGGCCCGGCGCATGGGCCTGCGGGTATTGCCCCCAGACATCAACGCCAGCGAACGCGCTTACACCGGCCGGGGAAGCGATCTGCGCATCGGCCTCATGCAGGTGCAGGCATTGAAGCAGGAAACGCTGGACAAACTGCTCACCGAGCGCGGACGCGGCGGATCGTTCTGCTCGTTCGGAGATTTCCTCAGGCGCGTGGAGCCACATCCGTCCGACGCCGCCCGCCTGGTGCGTTGCGGCGTTTTTGACTCCGTGGCGGGAGGCGTCAGCCGTCCCGCGCTGCTGTGGCAGCTCAAGGCCTGGGAGGCCCGCCGCCAGCCCGGCACGTTGTTCGAACCCGATCTACCGTCCCTGCCCCACCCCCCGCAGTACGACCAGCGGCACCTGCTGTGCGACGAGGTCGAAACACTCGGGTTTCTCGCCAGCCGCCATCCGTTGACACTCTACCGGAGCGCCATGAAACGATGGCGCTCCGTAGCCGGATGTGATCTGGCCCGCCACACCGGCAAAACAATCACCACCATCGGCTGGCTGGTAACCGGGAAGATCGTCAACACCCGCGGCGGCGAACCGATGGAATTTCTATCGTTCGAGGACACCACCGCCATTTACGAGACCACGTTCTTTCCGGAAGCGTACGCACGTTTTTGCTCATTGCTCACGCGCAGCCGCCCGTTCGTTCTGCACGGGAAAGTGGAGGAGGACTTTGGGGCCGTGACGCTGACCGTAAAGGATGCACGCCCGCTCAAACCCGAACGCGCAGAGGCTTCGGCCCGGCAGCTGGAGGCCGCGCTCGCCCTGCGGCCCTGAGAGAGCGCGGATCCCGCCCCCCGCCTGTGTTAATCTCTTTCCGCTTCAGGGAAACCTGAAATCCCGATACCAACTCCGGAGGCGTGACCATGCGGGGCAACATTACGGAGGTGATCCGTTTCATCCGGACCACCTGCACGGCGGCAGCAACTCTCTGGCTGCTCGCATGCGGCGCTCCCTTCTCTCCTCAATCCACCATGGAACCGCTTTCTCCCGATATGGTTCTGTTGAACGGGAAAATCATAACCGTGGATCCACAGGACTCGATCGCCGAGGCTGTGGCGATCAGGGATGGCAAGATCATCGAGCTTGGGCGGACGAGCGAAATCGAGAAGCTCGCAGGCGAGCATACCCAGGTTGTGGATCTCGAGGGACTCACGGCAACCCCGGGACTGATCGATTCCCATTGCCATTTTGCAAGCGGAGGGATCACCCGGCTCCACTCCCTGAACCTTAGCTACCCGAACGTCAAGAACATCCCGGAGGTCGTAGCGAAGGTCCAGGCCTCCAGCAAGGCTCGCAAACCCGGGGAATGGATCCGTGGCCGCGGCTGGGACGAGGGGAAACTCTCCGAGCTGCGTTATATCTACGCTTCGGATCTTGATGCCGTGTCTCCGCAGAACCCCGTGTGGCTCGTGCACACCATGGGCCATTACGGCACCGCCAACAGCCTGGCATTGAAGCTGGCCAACATCACCCGGGACACTCCGGATCCACCGGGAGGAACAATCGACCGCACTCCTGACGGCACGCCGACAGGCGTGCTCAAGGAGCTGGCCATGGATCGGGTCGAGGACCTGCTTCCCGACCTGACCCAGGAACAGATCGAGATGGCGATCGCCGAAATCTCCACGGAGTTCAACAAGGAGGGCATGACCGCCATCAAGGACCCCGGGATCGGCATGGACCTGTGGCGGGCCTACCAGGGGGCTCTCGAAGACGGGAAACTTTCCGTGCGGGTTCTGACACTCTGGAGTTCCGGCGAGACGGTCACGGATGCCCGGAAACTCATCGAACGGATCGGCGATTTCACCAAGCCGCACATCACGACCGGGGACGATCGTCTGATCTCCGGAGGGATCAAGATAGTCCTGGATGGAAGCGGGGGCGCACGCACCGCCTGGGTCCACGACGAGTGGAACAAGACCTCAACCGATCGGGACACCGGAAATTTCGGCTACCCACTCATCAAACCGGACGTTTTTCGCAAACAGGTTCAGCTCTACCACGACGCCGATCTTCACGTGGGCGTCCACGCGATCGGCGACCGGGCCATCGACCTCGTCGTGGACACCTACGCCGCCGTGCTCGAGCGGCAACCGACTTACGGTCTACGCCACAGCATCATCCACACGAACGTGCCGACGGAGCATGCGCTGGAGCTCATCGCCGGGATGCAGAAGACCCATGACGCGGCGTACCCGGAGTCCTCTCCCACGTTCATGTGGTGGATCGGAGACACGTACGCCGGAAACTGGGGGCCCGAGAGAAGTCGCAGGCTGAACCCTTTCAAGACCTTCAGCGATCGGGGCATCAAGTGGGGCGCCAGTTCCGATTACAACGTCACACCCTTCCCTGCACGCTATGGGCTATGGGCATCGGTGGCCCGTGAAACCCTGCTGGGCATTTACGGAAAGAACCCTTACGGCACGGAAGAGTCCGTTGATGTTCGCACGGCTCTACGCTCTTACACGATTTGGAATGCCCGGCAACTCTTCATGGAAGACAAGATCGGCTCTCTGGAGAAAGGCAAGTACGCCGATATCGCGATATGGGACAGGGATCTCTACACCATCCCCACGGCAGAGATAAAGGATCTGAAATGCCAGATGACGCTCCTTGAAGGAGAGATCGTCTACATGGCTGAGGGTGCTCCCATCCACATGTCCCCTCCCTCATGAGCCGGGACTCCCAGGAGAATCCGCTGGCGCCCCCACGCAGCTGGATTGAACGCCTGGCACAGAAGCCACCTGGAACCTTCCCGATTGTTGTGTGTTACGCGCTACTGTGCGCCATCTGGGGCACAACCTGGGCGGTGATCCAGATCGGACTGGAGAGCATTCCGCCCTTCAGCGGCGCGGCTCTGCGTTTCGCGGTTGCGGCTGTCATATTACTGCTTCTGGCTGCCTTGCTGGGAGTCAGGCTCGGTACGAGTCGCCGGGAACGGATTTTATGGCTGATCAACGGCGCGCTCTCATTTACGCTGACGTACGGCATCGTCTACTGGAGCGAACAGTGGGTGCCTTCGGCGCTCGCGTCGGTGCTGTTTGCGACCTACCCGTTGTTCATGGCCGTCCTGGCGCACCTGTTCCTGCCATCCGAACCCATGAAGCTTCTGGAGGCGTTCGGCATCCTGGCCGGATTCGGCGGCGTGGCGGTGATCTTCTCCGAAGATCTTTCCTCCCTCGGTGGAGCTGGCATGCCCATGGCCGCGCTGGTCATGCTGATTTCCCCTCTGGTCGCGGCGGTCTCGAGCGTCATCGTGAAACGCTGGGGCCACGGTGTGCACCCTTTTTCCCTGGCCGGGGTACCGATGGCCATCGCCGCGGGAGCCCTGGGTGCGCTGGCCCTGGTTACTGAGCGTAACCGCTCTTTTACCTGGAACACGACTTCGATCGCGGCGATTCTCTACCTTGCTATTTTCGGGTCCGCGATCACGTTCACGCTCTACTACTGGCTGCTCTCGCACCTGCCCGCCAAGCGCATGTCGCTCATTGCCTACGTCATTCCGGTGGTGGCCATCCTGATCGGTGTGATGCGCGGCGAACCGTTGACCAGCCGCCTGCTCCTCGGCTCCGCCATCGTCATCACTGGCGTCGCCCTGTCGATCCACCGACCCGCCTGACCGGAGATCGCCTGAACCTGGTCGCCCCTGGAATTCTCCCACCAGGGGAAAGCCCTCTCTCTGCTATAGTACATATTCTAAGAAAATTCGCTTCGGCGCTCATGGAACCGGCCCGGGGGCGCTCGTCGAGCGCCCTCCTGAGTACCCGCTCGGATTCCCACTTGAGGCGAGCCCGCGGCCGTCCAATCGGAGGCAGACATGGCAAGTGATGCAACCCTGACAGAAACATTTATAGCTCGGAACCCCGAATCGTTCCGCCGCTGGGAGGATGCCTGCTCAGCCCTGCCGCTGGGAGTCTCCAGCACTTATCAGTTCATGGATCCGCACCCCATCTTCATCGAGCGAGCGCAGGGTTCCAGGCTCTTCGATGTCGACGGTCACGAGAGTATCGACTTCGCCATGAGCCACGGCTCAATGCTGGTTGGACATGCCCATCCGCTAATCGTGCGCGCCGTGCAGGAGCAGGTCTCGCGAGGCACGATTTACTGCCACCCGACCGACATCGCAGTCGAGGTAGCACGGGAGATCCAGCGTCGTTACCCGATCGATGGGCTCGTGCGCTTCACGAATTCGGGGGCCGAGTCGACGATGCACGCCCTGCGCGTTGCACGAGCCTACACGGGCCGCGATAAGATCATCAAGTTCGAGGGAAATTATCATGGCGCCCACGACGCGGTCCTGGTCAGCATTTGGCCTCGCCGTGGATACCTGGGAAGAGATGATCGGCCCCGCAGCCTTCCGGTGTCGGACGGCATTCCATCCGCAGTGATCGAGAACACCTGCATGGCCGCCTTCAACAATCTGGAATCAGTCGAGTACCAGTTCGACCATCACCTCAACGAAATCGGCGTCGTCATCATCGAACCGGTCGTCATGAACGCCGGCATCGTGGTGCCTGAGCCGGGGTTCCTGGAGGGGCTGCGCGATCTGTGCAATCGCAATGGGACGTTACTGATCTTTGACGAGGTCAAGACCGGCATGAAGATCGCGCCGGGAGGGGCCGTGCAGCGCTATGGAGTCAAGCCGGACATGGTTTGCCTGTCAAAAGCCATGGGCGGCGGCATGCCGATCGGTGCGTTCATCGGCCGACGGGAAGTGATGGAGACAATCAGTCGCGGCGAAGCAACCCACGTCGGGACTTATAACGGCAATCCGATTTGTCTGGCCACCGCGCGCGCCGCGTTGCTCGAGGTCCTCACCGACGAGACGTATGCGCGCATGGAAAAGCTGCAGAAGAGGCTCTGTGAGGGATGCGATCGCATCGCCCGGGACAGCGGCCTCGAGGCGCATGCCCTGCGTGTCGGCCCTGTCGGCGCCCTGCAGATGAGGGCTGAGCTGGTGCGCAGCTACCGCGACTGGATGACCCTCTGCCCGGACCTGCTGCAGAACTACTACCTGGGGATGCACAACCAGGGCATTCTGGTCACGCAAGAGCAGTGGATCGTCTCCGCCCAGCACAGCGACGAGGACATCGACCGGCACCTGGAAGCGTTCCGGATCCTGGCGCCGTCTCTTGCCGCATTCCAGTCGGGTTCCCCACGCTGAAGGCCCTGGAGCATTTTGTGGACGCTGCGGGCAGTGGCGTACAACGGTACCTCTCGCTGGCTGAGTCCTGGTGCGCCGACGCCAGGTTGCAGCAAGAATCCCCGGCCACTATACTTTGTGCCTCGATGGCCGCGATGGTGCGGCCGTGAGATTCACATGAACCTCAAGATCAACAAATATTACCTGCCGGACCCATCCGATACTCTGGCCCAGCGGCTTCGAAAGAGGCTGACCCGCCGCGCCGTGCCCTCGTTCCCCCGCACCATCCAGATCCAGACCGGTACAGGATGCAACGCCGATTGCATCTTCTGTCCCTACGGAGCGACCTATGACGCTCAGCCAAAGGGCAGGATGGAGGACTCGCTGTTCAAGAAGATCATCGACGAGAGCGCACGATACAACGTGCGGCGCATCAGCCCCTACCTGATGAACGAGCCGTTTGCGGACAAGCACCTGTTTGAGCGCATCTCCTACATCAACAAGGCCAACCCCCGTGCCAAGGTGATTGTCACCTCGAATGGAGCGCTTCTGGTGCCACCGGTCGTCGAGCGGCTTCTGGCCCTGGGAGACGGCGTGCACGAGCTATACCTGTCCGTGCAGGGGATCGACAAAGATTCGTACGAGAAGACCATGCGTGGAAACATGGATTTCGACCGCACCATGAGAAACATCGACTACCTTGTCAGCACCATGCGCAAGCGCCGTCTGAAACGGCCCCATCTGTGGATCACCATGGTCGACACCGAGGTCATCGATGCCCAGAGAGCGGTGGCTTACTGGAAGAGCCGCGGCATCTCATCGAAATACACCCGGCTGGAGAACCGCGGAGGCAACATAGCGGACGCAGACTCGTTCAGTCATTCCCATCAAATGCAGTATTTCAGCACCTGCACACGCCTATTCAAGCAGATGTACATCATGTTCAATGGTGACGTGGTGCTCTGCTGCACGGACTACTCCCGCGAGCAGATACTCGGCAACGTGCGCGACAAGAGCCTCTATGAAGTCTGGAATGGCGAAGTGGCGATGAATACCCGCCGCACCTTCCTCAGCGACAAGATCGGAGAGCTACCGTTGTGCGGGAAGTGCAAGATTGACGAGGAAGTGGAAGTGGAGCATCGCACACAGTTCGACGCCCGTTATTACCGGGACGACCCGCACCCGCCGGTCTCTGCCTCCATCGACCGCCTGCCGATGGCATCCAGCCGGTCAGCATCCACGGACAGCCGCTCGAGCCTGAATTGATCCGGGTCTCGAGGTTGAGCGGTTTATCCCGTCATCCTCAGTCGCACGGCCGCAGGAGCTGGCGGACACGGTCGGCGGCGTCGAACCCGAGAATCCCCTCTGCAACATCCGCTACGGTCGCCAAGTAGAAAAACGCCTCCCCTATCGGCGGAACATCCGTGTCGAAGAAGCTGGGTCCGGGAAGATCGGCACCGGGAGCCAGGCAGTCTCCGTACCCGTCGTCGCCCGTGTCCGGAACGTTATCGGGCCCATCTGGAAACCCATCCCCGTTGACATCCCTGAGGCCGGACACAGTCCCCCGGTACAGGTGAAAGTGCCAGGGGAGACCGCTATACGTCTCCCACATGAGCCCCCCTCCGGTTGTGTTGTCCAAAAGTGGCAGCTCAGCTAAGTTCTCCACTCCACCGATGTCCACCTGCGTCTGACCGCCCAGATCGCCGTCAAAGCGGCGCACACGACCGGCTGCGTCTGTCGGTGGGGCGTTGCTCGTGTTCGTAGCGTCCACGATGGGAGAGAGAATCTTGGTCCCGAAATCCTCCTTGAGATCGTTGTTCGCACCCCAGCGGCGCAGGACAACCGCAAACAACTCCGCCTCCTCGTTCGTTACGGGAGGAGCTGTCTCAAGCTTGATGAGCGGCACGCCCACTGCGGTCTTGACCTCGGTCACGACACGGCGAACGCCATCATTACCGTATTCCACGACGTCTCCCACGACGAACTGCCTCGAGGGCTCTTCGTCCAGCGGTAGGACCAGATTATCCAGTCGATCCCTCTCAACTGCGGTGACAAAGTCCGGTGTGTTTCTCAACAGCGGATCTTCCGAGATATTACCTTGAGCGCCGGTTGGATCCGACGTACCGTCAAAGTTGGTGGGAAGGTTGTCAAACACATCGTTGCCGGAGAACTGAGGATTGTTGAACAACGGATCCAC
>JAPUKU010000257.1 GCA_027295505.1 Acidobacteriota bacterium | reverse complement strand
CATTCTTCAAGCGTCCAAAGTCGTTGGCCCAGTACACCAGGCAAAGAAGATAGCAGCGTAGGGCAACGTTGCAATCCCAGCAACCAAGCCACCAAAAAACAGTCCTCCAACGAATTGCGGTAGCCAGAATCCAGTGATGTTTCTCAGCCCTGCACCCAGAACAAGGGGAACCAGCGACGCTGACAAGATGGCCCAAACAACCGTTCCAGCAAGAGCGGCTAGGACCGCCCAGACAATGGACCGGGACCGCCGGCATAGCCGGTCGGCTGAAACCGCCTGTTAGGCAACGAATCGCTTACGGCTCCTGACCCTGCCCCCTCAAGACGCGCGCTACATTGGAATGCCCCTCGGCTTCGGCAAGAGCGAGCGCCGTATTCCCACTCTTGTCGCTGAGCCCTACGCGGGCGTTACTCTTCAATAGGGCCTTAACCGTCGCGACGTGGCCTGCGCGGGCCGCGACCATCAACGCCGTCCAGCCTTCATCATCAGTCGGCACAGCGTTTGGGTCGGCGCCTCGAACCAAGAGGTCCGTCACAATGGCAGTGAAGCCTTTTGATGAGGCAAACATCAGTGCCGTGCGACCTAGTTGATTCTTCACATTCGGATCAGCGCCGATCTCAAGCAACGCAGCGACTGTCTCTTCGTGCCCTTCTGCCGCCGCAATAAGCAAAGGCGTCCAGCCCGTTGCCACCGCTCCGTTAGGGTCACTGCCGATACCAACCATCGTTTTCACGATATCCATGCGCCCAGCGTGTGCGGCTGCAAACAACATGGATGAGCCCGATGCCTTCATTCCCTCATCGAGCGGACGAAGCTTGTTCTTGCATCCATCCCCTCCGGGGTTTTTCATACAGTCATCTGCCATTACCCGACACACGATCGGGAGCATGGCCTCGCCAATGCTCTTGGCGTGCACCTCAATGCAGGCGTCGTAGACAAGATCGCCGCGTGGAGTTTTCTTGCCGCTCTTCGCCGCCGCAGATCCACTCAGAGCCCCGCTCACAAGGCTGCTTGCAAGAACTAGGACAGCCAACGTACCCGTGCGGATCCCCCACATTCTGGAGGTTCGAACAACGTCTCGGGCTTCATTGGTTTCCATTCGCTAACCTCCTGTCCGACCGATTGCCTAACGTATACTGGATCGAACTACGTAACGATTTAGGTGGGCGGGGAGCATGTGCTCCCGCCCCCGCATCCAACGTGTTTCGTTTCGCAAGTATACTCCTTCCAATACTTCTCTCCATCCCTGCCCTGCCGCTCCCGGAGTGGACCGTCACCAGGTCGGTGCTGAGAGCATGGTGGACATGGTGTTCACCTGTCCCTACGGAAAACCTTATTGGCCGCACCTGGCTTGCATTTATCCATGGGCGTCAAGACGGCTCGTGTGGTCCAGATTACCCGCAAGAACGAAGCCCTCCAACTTGTCGGTCGGACTTCTAGACGGACCGACGACGGACTCTCCAGACCAGGAAGCTCGCAGCTCCTGCCACGGCTCCCAGGAGATGGACGATTGGCAGAGCCTCCACTCCAGGGGCCATTTCTCCTGCGAAGAGGGCACGGCCGGTCATCGTTTCTAAGGCCAGCTTGGTGGCGAAGAGCGCTAGGGCTGCGAGGGCCAGAATGCGGGGGAGACCGCGCGAGGGGCGGACAGCCAGAGCCAGCGCGACGGCGGTGAAGAGTCCTGACGCGAGGCCGGAGGCGCCACGATAGTGTGTGTACCCGGGCGCCGCGAAGTGGATGCCGAAGGCCACGAGCAGCAGGGTCGCGGTGACCGTCAGCACGAAGAGGTTCCGCGAACGCCACTCGATCCAGGACCCCAGCAGCAGGACGGCTCCCACGTCGAGGAGGGCCATGCGCGGACTCCAGTGGACGGCCTGGCTCGTGAGCAGGAGCCACACCTCGCCGCGAGCGACGCGGTCCCGCTCGTACTCCAGGGCTTGTTCTGCTGCCGGGGAGGACGACAAGAGCGCCGCGATCCCGACGACGGCCAGGGTCAGCCAGGGAAACCGGGCGAGGCTATCGCGGATGCCGTCTTCTCCCGAGTCCCGCTGCACCGATCAGTAACCCGGCCAGAAGAACCTCGGGCAGTCCCAGGGCCCCTCCACCAGAACCGCCAGGCGTCACCGGCTCTCCCGAGGCATCGACCATACGGACTGCGGGCGTGCCCACGCCCCGGACCGTTCCAGTCGCCGCCTGTTCCTCGAACGCCTCGAGCGCGACGCGCAGCTGCTCGATGAGATCATCGGCCGCCTGGCTGAAACCTGTCTCCGAGAGGAGCCGCCGCTTGCGCTCCGTGCCCACGGGGGTGGAGCGCCCCTTGACGGTGTCCTGCCCCGAGGCGCGAAACAGAAGCACACGAGAGGGGATGTCGAAGACGGCCGTCTCGAGCACCGTGTGTGTCTCGTTTCGCTCTCCCTTGACCACGTAGGCGCCGACGATGGTCCAGTAGGTCCAGGAGGAGGCACCCGTTTCGCTGAACACGATCTGGTCGACACCGATCAACGCCAGCAGGTCGATCCCGAAAGCGCTTCTGAGACGGTCCAGGTTGTCGAACCCGCCTCCTGGTGAAAGATACGTTCCGGGGATCACTTCGATCGCGGCGATCCCCTCCTGACCCTCGAACGCCTCCGCGATCCGTGTGAGCAAGCTCTGTCGCTGATCCACGGTAAGGTACTCCGAGGAGCCGCCCCGCGCCGTGGTGATCGGCGAAAACGCGATCCCGACACGAACCGGCAGCTGCAGTGTCACGTCCTGCGCCGGGGTTGCCTGTCCACCTTGCGGGTAGATGAAATCGAGCACATTGCTCTGGATCTTCGCGGGCATCGTCACGCATCCTCCAAGCGCCAGAAGACACAATGACCATGGCAGGAGAGAGAAATGTCGCATGTGTTCTCCTCCGGTACCGAAGTTGACTTCTCGATCGAGAACTCATCCACTTCACTCACGCCCAGGATACACCGCCGGCTGATTCTCGACCAGCCTGTGAGGGGCTGTACTGGTCCAGCGATTTTTGTACTTCCCGCCTCCCCAGTGATCTCTTTGTGTCCCAGTAGTTTACAATCTCCGTGAGACTCCTTACAACGATTCTCGCGGAGGTCCCGATGACCCCGAAACTGCCCGTAATGTGCCGAAATTGGATCGTCGGATATTGAGCGGATTCCAGCACCTTGAGGGCGCTCCGCAACAGCGTTGCCGGCTGTCGTCCGGAGTAGAATGGCAGGTGGATCGTCCAATCGGGCAGGTTGGCCGCTGGATTGATTCTGTCCTCTCCCACGGTCCCGGCGGTCGATCTGAGCGCGGAGCCGAACCTGGCGATTCTTGTTGA
>JAPUKU010000256.1 GCA_027295505.1 Acidobacteriota bacterium | reverse complement strand
CGCCCTATTGCTGCAGGCCGGCCGGCCCGCCGAGGCCCAGCAGCGCTACGAGGAGGAGCTGGCGAAGCACCCGGAGAACGGCTGGTCGCTCTATGGCCTTGCCGAGAGCCTGCGCGCCCAGGCACAGGAAGAGGAAGCCGCCGAGGTGGACGAACGCTTCCGGCAGGCCTGGGCGCGCTCGGACGTCTTCCTCACCTCGTCGAGGTTCTAGCAGCCCGATGAAAACCCGCGCTGTCGCCAGGGTTCGTCACCGGACTGCTAGCGCCGACGCGGTTGAAACGGGTCGGGGGCAAAGCCACTGTCATTGAATCCCCGGGCCCTCTCACGCCGGGCGAGAGGATCCTCAACCTGGGCGTAGTCCTGCGGCAGGACCCCCAGACGAACCAGCGCATCGTGATACTCGTAACGGATGTTCAAGACGGCCGCCGGCCTGCTCTCACCCTCGAAGCGCACACGGCGGACGCGATGGTCCATCTGTCTGCCGATCCCGGTGGCGGCCAGGTCGTCCGAGAGCTCCTCGCGGGCCTCAAGCAGCGACTCCGGCGCATCCGCCGAGCTTGCGGACCCGCTCTGGCGCTCGCTCTCCTGCCGGGCGGCGGGCCGCGGCGCTTCGCCGGAGCGATCTCTGCCGAAGCGTCGCTCACTCTTGTTGACGCTCGGCCGGTAGACCGGAGACGGTCTGCGTGCCTTCTCGCGGAACACATTTGCGGAGATGACCCCGAGATTGCTTGTCTTCCCCAGCCAGGCGCCATAGGACTCCTGCTCGGTGGTGAAGTAGAAGCGGCGCGCTGTCGAATTGCTGGTCTGCCAACCGTCCAGCGTGATGGTCTGGTACGGCCCGAGGATCCATTTGGACCCGTCCCGGGCGGTGGTGGTCTTGGCGTCGATGCTGTTCAGGCCGTCCACGGACAGGGCGATGGCGATTCTGCTCGCGGTCCGGTTGGTCAACCGGATGGAGTACTCGCAACCCTCACGGGCCTCGATGTATCTGGTGTTGCGAGCGACGTACTCCGGCAGGGGAATTCCATCGACCAATACCTCCATGGAATAGGGCTCGGGCTGCCGCACGGTGGCGGAAGCCGGTGCTGCACAGAGGAGGAGCGCCAGCAAGAACAGCCCGCCGACAATCCGTGTTGAAGTTCTCGAATCTCTCGGGTTCATGATGCCTCCTGGTCGGCCTGGATGGGTCCGGCCTGATGGAGGGTTGGACCGGGCCACAGGCCCCGAGTTCCCGGGAGGCGATATATGATGATGCTCTGCTCAGAATTTGGACACAATCGCGCCGGACGGGAAGCGCTTCGTGATCGTCCGCCGCGGGCCCGGAGAGCTCAACCAGGGGACATCCCGCGCGTGTCCGGCGACAGCGCCGGGATTACGAGCTGTGCTCGTCGATGAGCCGCCTGGCAATGCTCCGGGCCAGGCGAGGCGCCCCGGGGTCCTGCTGGACGTGGCTCGTGACGGTGGCGCCCTCGATGAGCAACGTCAGGCTCCGGGCCAGGACCATCGGCCGGCTGAGACCCGCCTGTCGCGCTGCACGAGCCAGGGCACGGGTCATCCAGACCTTGTGGCGGGCGATGATCCGGCGGCCGGCATCCTCGGGCCCGGGAATCTCCACCGCGGCGTTGACCAGTCCGCAGCCGCGGAAGCCCCCTTCCTGAACCCAACCCTCGAAGAACCGGAATACGGCCAGAAGCCGCTCAGCGGGAGGCCGGGACGGATCCTCCAGAATCTCCCTCAGGATCTCCTCGCGCTGCACCGCCCAGCGTTCCAGCACGGCGGTCACCAACTCGTCCTTGGAACGAAAATGCTGGTACAGAGTCGGCTTCGACAGGTGTGCACGTTCGATCACCTGCTCCACGCCGGTGCGATGAATGCCACGTTCGTAGAACAGATGCGCGGCCGCCTCGATCAGACGCTCGCGGGTCTCTGCGCGTCCCATGCAGATATCATAGCAGAGGGACCCGGCGCGGCCGAGCCCGCTCGCTGACGGTTCAGTGTATCTCTTGGCCGCGCAGGCGGCGTCGCTGCAGTGACCAAAGCGCCGACGCCAGAATAAGGAGGACCAGCAGGATCATCCCCCACTGCGACAGCGTGGGGATGGTGGAGCCGGGGAAGCTGATCAATACGCCGAAGTCCTTGATGTCCGTGCCGGTATGCTCCCAGGTGAGGGAATTTGCGCCGAAGATCGTGAGCTCGGAGCCATCGACGGAGACCGCAAATCCGTTCGTGTCGAATGCCGCCGCAAAGGCGTCGAGCAACTGGGCTGCGCTCTTCCCCACGGTGCTGATCGGGACGGAGATGGCGTTTGCCGTGATGGTCACGGTGCCGCTCCCTAGCGACTGGTCCGGGAGAAAGATCCCTCCGTTCCCACTCTGTATGACGACTTTGAGGCGGTCGAAGCCGTCATTACCGACGGCCTCGGCGAAGGATCCTTCATTCGTGAACTCCAGATCATCCGGATCCTGGTTCCCTTTCATGACCTCGATCACGTTCGTGTCAGCCGTGTGGGTGGCTCTGAACCCCTGGCTGGGATGGCTGTTGATCTGATCCGCCAGCAGCGCGAGGATCTCCGTCACCGTGTCAATGTTGACATCGTTTTCGTCGTAATCCTGGTTGAAGTTCGGGTTGACCTTCAAGGTGACCTTGCCCTTCCCCTTTGCTGTTTCGCCGCCGCTGTGTCCGAGCTCGGCCATCCCGGCCCACGCCGGGAGGACTCCGAAGAGCGCCAGAAGCACTACGAGGATCGGGATCGTTGCGGTCCTGCCGTTGCTCGCTGTCATGACCATCTCCTTCTGAGCCCTCTCCCAGCGCGATGGCATCCTCGGCCAACCTCAACCCTGTCGAAAAACTCGGATATACCTTAATACGCCGAAATCCCTGATCCGTCAACCGCAATGGACAGGCAAGAGGCCCGCTGAACCCGGGCCGCTGAATCTGCAACCTTCACCCGTGGACCAGAGTATTAACTAACTGGTCTGTTAGTATCGATGTCGACGAGAATTCATCGGGGGACGGCTGCAGGCCGCCGCCCCTGAGTTCCGACAGGAGGCTTGACATGGTTACGCGAACGTTTGCCCTGTGGATCGCCGCGATGGGATTTCTCTGCCTGACGCCGATGGCCGCGGCTGCCGCCGAGCCGGAGCCCTGCGGTTTCTCCAACTTCGTGGAGATGCGGATCTACTCGACGCACGAGAAAGAGCGGGATCGATTCATGAAGTTCTTCGAGGAGCACTATCTCGAGTCCCAGGAGGTAGTAGGGATGCGCATCTGGGGTCAGTTTCTCGACCTGACCACAGCGCGCCATTTCGTCTGGCTTCGAGGCTACCGTGATTTCGACGCGCGGCGGGAAGAGTTGATGGGCTTCTACATGAGCCCCGTATGGCAGGAGACCAGCCCTGAGGTGGGCACGATGCTGGTCAGCGCAGAGCACGTGCACTTCCTGGAGCCGCTGGGCCCGGAAGGCTGTTTCGCCGAGGATCTTGCCCGACCCTCGCGTCATTCCTCAAAGCCTGTCGAGACACAGCGAGGTGTGGTCGTGGCGCAGGTCTTCCTGGTGG
>JAPUKU010000255.1 GCA_027295505.1 Acidobacteriota bacterium | reverse complement strand
CCAATTTTCTCATTCCGGGGCTTTCAACACGTCCAGGTGGCATGGATGTCAGCAACAATTTCTTCGCCCCTCACGCAAATGATTCCCACTTCGCGGCGCTTGACATCCCGGACCTCAGGGGCATCAGGTTCACAGCTCCCTACGGTCGCAACGGCCGCTTCGAATCTCTGCGGGAGTTCGTGCGCAACGTCATCGTCAATGAATTCAATGGCCCTGAACCCGATCCGGTACTTCTCGATTCCAAGATCGCCTACATGCTGGAGTTCGATTTCCTTCCCAATCCGGCCCTGAACGCCGACGGTACTTTGAACGGGCAAGCATCCGAGCAGGCAAGGCGGGGAGAAAAGCTGTTCAACCAGCCCTTCAAACAGATGGGTGAGCGCTCCTGCGCAACCTGCCACATCCCGTCGGACCACTTTCTCGACAGGCGCCGGCATGACATCGGTTCGGCCACGGGCACCGGACCCGGCTCGAAAGATAGGAACCTCGACACACCCACCCTGCTGAGTTCTCTGTACACGGCCCCGTATTTCCACGACGGCAGCCAGCCGACACTTGCTTCTGTCATCGACTGGTTCAACCGCAGATATGCCCTGGGGATGAACGATCGGCAGCAATCCGACTTGACGGCGTACCTCGAGGTGATCGGATCCGGCACCGAAGCCTACGAGACCACCGTCTTCACACTCGAATCGGAGCTCGAGGAGTTCAGTTTTTTCCTCTCAACTTACGAATTTCTGAAAAATCGGAGAAAGTCTGAGCTCATCAACGTTACCTTCCAGACCATCGCATCGGAACTTCGCGCCCATAAATGGACATTGCAGAATCTTGAGTACATGCCCATTCTCGACCGGCTGGCTGATCTGATGGATTCAGCCCACGAGGCAAACCGCAGGGGTGATCGGGCAGCGGCGGATGCAAACGTGAAACAGTACCGTGAGCTCTACAGCGAGAATGCAGAGCACCTGCGATGAGCCACCGACGAGACAGGGAGACCAAGAACATGCAACGAACCCTGCAGAGACTCATCTGCGCTTTGCTCACCCTGATGGGCATTTCTGCAGCGGATGCAGCAGACGAGAAACCGCTCCGCATCGCCTTCATCGCCTATCAAAACCCTGATCAGCTCATCGAGGACGTGCGCCCAGTGGTAGCCTATCTGGAAGAGACCCTGAAGGTTAGCGTGAAGTACTTCGCCGCGACCGACTACGCCGGCATCGTCGAAGCATTGCGCAACGAGACCGCCGACGTCGGATTCATGGGGCCGCTTCAGTACGTGCTGGCTCACCAGGAGGCGGGTGCCTACCCGATCCTGGGCGAGATCTACAACGGCTCTCCCAACTATGTATCTCGCATCTTCGTTCGCAAGGACAGCGGGATCGATAACCTAAAGGACTTGCGCGGCAAGACAATCGCTTTCGTTGACCCAATCTCTTCTTCCGGCTACATGTACCCGCTGAGGATATTCCGGAAAGCGGGACTCGTCGAGAATAGCGAAGACGGACAGAAATTCTTCAAGAAGATTTACTTTGCGGGTGGTGACGAGCAGGCGATCCGGGCGGCGCTCAATAACTTCGTGGATGCCGCCGGCATTGGCCAGTACTCTTATAACCTCCTGCGCCCCGAAGAGCGGGATGAGATGAAGTTCATAGCGGAGTCGGAAAAGATCCCCTCGCATTGCGTCGTGGTGCGGAAAGGCCTTGACAAGCAGACCGCGTCCGGATTGCAGGAAGCCCTGCTCGCCCTGAATGACGGTCCCCGCCATTCCCTTCTCAAGTATCTCTATAACGTCGGAGGATACGTCAAGGTCACGCATGAAGATTACCTGGAAGTAGAGCGTATAGCCCGTGACTATGGTTACCTTCGGACTCGATAGACCATGCAGCCCGTCATTTGTCTGCGGAACGTACACGTGTTATTCGGAACCCTCTGTGCTCTCGATGTCGAGAGCCTCGAGATCGGCCCCGGAGAACGTGTTTTCCTTCTCGGCCACAGTGGTGCGGGGAAAACTACTCTTTCACGGCTGATCAAGGGACGCCTGCATCCGTCATCCGGCACGGTCCGTGTACTGGGCTGCGATCCGGCCACCACCGACCCGGCCCGATCACGCTCGATCCAGCGGCGTACCGCCATGATCGACCAGGAATTTTATCTGGTCCCCCGCCTGAGCGTGGTAAGCAACGTTCTGCACGGGTGCCTGGGACGCGCCCCCCGGTGGCGGAGCCTTCTGGGCTGGTACACGCAGGCGGAATGGGAAAAGGCTGAGGACATTCTGCGCGAGGTTGGCCTCGACGGCCTGGGAAACAGACGCGTGGATACGCTCTCGGGCGGGCAGCGACAGCGAGCTGCCATTGCACGGGCATTCATGCAGGAAGCGGAAATTATCCTGGCCGACGAACCCATCTCCAACCTGGATCCGCAGCTGGCGGAAGAGGCGCTCGACCTCCTCGTCGAATGCGCTAGTCGCCGCGGAGTCACCCTGGTGGTCAACCTTCATCAGCCCGCTCTCGCCAAACGCTTCGCGAGCCGCCTGATCGGCTTCGCCAGCGGCAAGATGGTCTACGACGGACCGCCCGATGGATTTACCGATCAGGATGCCGAGAAGGTTTACCGGGGATCTCCCCGACAGCCTTCCCCGACGGAACAAGGATCTCATGACCCAACTTCGAAAGATCTGGAAAAGAAACCTACTCCTCCAAACATTCGTTTGGTTCGCCGTTAGCATCCTCGTTCTGTGGTCGCTGCGGTGGTCGGAGTTCGATGTTGGAGCCCTGATGAGCGCCGGGCCGCGCTTCGCGGAATTCTTTTCCCGGCTGGTTCCTCCCGAGTGGAGCGTCACGCAACTGATCATCCACTCCACCGTGGAGACAGTGATGATCGCGCTCGCCGGAACCGCCCTGGCGGTTCTGGCAGCCCTGCCGCTTGGACTGATGGCGGCCTCCAACATCTCACCGCCGTGGATTTCCCAACCAACCAAGTGGCTGCTTGGCTTGATCCGCTCGATCCCTCTGATCGTAGTGGCGATCCTTTTTGTCACTGCCGTCGGCCTGGGCCCTTTCCCGGGAGCGCTCGCCGTTGCTTTTCATTCGATTGGAATGCTCGGCAAGTTTTACGCTGAGGAGTTCGAAACAGCCGAACATGGAATCATCAACGCGGTTCGCGGCACCGGGGCGAACTGGGCGCAGACGGTGCGTTACGGTCTCCTGCCACAGGCGGCCCCGCAAGTCGTCGCTTTCACGGTCTACCGATTCGAGATGAACTTCCGCGATGCGGCTGTACTGGGTCTCGTCGGAGCGGGGGGCATTGGCTACTACATTCAACTCTACGTGCGGGGATTTCAGTATGAAAAAGTTGCTGTCCTGTTGATCGTCATCATTGTCGTGGTAACAGTGCTTGATCAACTCACATTCTGGATCCGCAGATGGATACGATAAGAAACGGATCCTCTTAGCTCGCCCACGCTCCGCATTCAAAGAGACTCGATAAACATGCATAACCACACGTCAGGATCCGTACATTCAGTTAAGCTCTTCTTTTCCACTGGCCTGATCGCACTTCTGATGGGTCATCCCGGACAGGCCATCGCTCAACAGGAATCCCCCGAACTGGTGACCGATCGGCCTGATCAAACCGAATCCCCCAACACCGTTCCAAGGGGGTATACACAGCTCGAAACCGGTCTCCTTTACATCCGCGACGAGGCGGCCGGTGTGAAAGTCGATGTGTTCGAGTTTCCCAGCACCCTCGTGAGGATCGGCCTGGCTGATAAGTTCGAGTTACGCGTCGGCTGGAGCGGTTACATATTCGAAGACATTGAGGTGGGTGGAAGCACTTTCGAGGATGACGGATCGGGTGACGGGGAGCTTGGCGGCAAGATCGGTTTGTGGGGACCGTCTCTCTCCCACGGAAGCGGAAAATCGGGTAATTCCACCGGTGCCCTACTGATGTCGATTTCCCTGCCCGTGGGCGAGGACAACTTCACCTCTGACCGCTTCGATCCCTCGTTCCGGCTGTCCGTGGGACATGACCTGGCCGACAACCTCAGCCTGGGCTACAACCTTGGAATCGAATGGGACTCCGCACTGGACGAGAGCGGGAACGACCGGAACACGGGTTCGGATTTCATCTACACTCTCGTGCTAGGTTTCGGCGATGTCGCCTCCAAACCCCATCTTGGCGCATTTGTAGAGCTATTCGGAGAGATTCCAGCGAGTGCGGATGGTACCCCCAGACATTCCCTCGACGGCGGGTTCACCTACCTCTTCCGCCCCAGCGTACAGTTCGACATATTCGGTGGCATCGGCCTTTCCGATGATGCCCCCGACTGGTTTATCGGCTCCGGGCTATCGGTTCGTTTCCCGGGCTGAACGCGAACCCTCCCGTACCTTGCGACAGGAGCATACGTGTCCTTGACTCGGCCCCCCGGGTCGGGGAAACTGCGCGTTATGAAACTCGAAAGGGTGCTTCCGATTGTGACCGCCCTTGCCATTCTCGCGGGATCCTGCGCACCACAGTCGCCGGAGGCGGATCCCGAGGAGCAGCTTCTCGGCAGCCTCGATCCCAACCACGCCCTAGAGGAGATTCGCCGCTTCTCGACAGCGGTGCAGACTCCATCCGGGTTGGGAGCGGGAACGGCGGCCGCTGGCACCGAACAGGAGGAGGTCCTCGCCGCTCACGTGGAGGAGAAGTTCCGTTCACACGGCCTCGACGTGAGCCGCCACACGTATCCGGTCAGGGTCTATAGCTACGGCCCCGCTGAAGTTTCGGTGGCAGGAGAGCGGCTCCCGGCTGTAATCCTGTATGGCAGCCCCGGAACGTACGGCACGCGTGATGGGCGCACTTACCGGCGTGGGAACTGGAGAGGTAATAAGGTACTACGTGCCAGGCTCGCCTACGGCGGCCGGGGAACCCGGGCAGACATCGCTGCTGCTGGAAACGTCCGCGGAAAGATTCTTCTGCTGCTGCGTGACGACACGGCCGCAGGCTGGCCCTCTCTGGCGGCACTCGAGGCAGCAACACAGGGTGCGGTGGCGGTTATCTTCTTCGGGGTGGAAGGCGAGGGCACACTGCTCGAGGACGCACTGCGCCAGGACAGCTTGCTGGGATCCAACAGGATACCCGCGTTCTCCATCCGGCGCTCCGACGGTGAGCGCCTCCGGGGGGAGCTCGCGCGCCGCCCCATGGAGGCGGAGCTATCCTGCGAAGCCAAGGAGCATAACGGCCGCTCGGTCAATGTCCTGGGAGAGCTTCGCGGGTCCCGCTTCCCAGACGAACGTATCATCGTCAGCGCTCACATCGATCGCTGGTTCGAGGGCTGTCAGGACAACGCTTCCGGTGTCGGTGGCATGCTGGAACTGGTGCGTGCCATTGTCGGGCGTGGAACCCCCCAGCGCACGTTTCTGTTTGTTGGCGTGGGATCTGAGGAAGCGGGCGGTGTGCAGACGCTTGATGAATGGCTCACAGGATCGTACGCGCTGGTCAAGGATAAACCCGAACTTTTTCAGAATGCCGTCTTCGTCCTGAACCTCGATGGCCTCGGTTGGAGAGGCGAGCGCGGCTCCCTCAACGTGTCACCCGAAGGAGAGCCGTTTGCGAAATCGATAGTCGCAGCTCTTGGCCTCGAGGCCCGAATCAAAATTGTGCCGCGTATCAGCACCTGGGTGGACGCCTGGTCCTACTCGTCGGTGGCAGGCGCGACCACGATGTTCAATGGATGGGAAAGTGATTACGACCAGTACTATCACACCGATTACGACGTGTGCAAAGACGAGCTTCTGGCCAACCTGGAAACCGATCTGCGTCTCAGCCTGCTCGCCCTGGGAAGAATCGACCGCAGCGACAGCCCGCCCATCGATCTCGCCTCGCTCGCCTCGTGGATCAGGCGCAGCTACCGGGAGGATGCCGCACGGGTTCCGGGGGTATCGTTTGCAGCGTTCCATGCCGCATTGTCGGAGTTCGAGGTTGCCACCACACAGAATGCTCATCGCCTCGAGACCGCTCGCTCGGCGGGCGACGAGGCACTCACCAAAAACAATCTTAGGCTCATGGAGGTACGAAACGGCCTGATCCCCGCGCTGGTAGCCACCGGGGAGGACGTAGCGGAGACCCGTACCTACCGTTACTCGATTGATGCCGAGAGACTGGCGGAAATCCTCTCGGCACTCCCGAGCGCCGATGCGGACGAACAAGTTTCCCGTGACGCTATCACCAAAGTGATCGAGATCATGGAGGCGGGCGACGATTTCCAGGACGCCGGCCCCGCTCCATCATGGACTTTCCAGTTCTCACGAGCCATGCTGCAACGCTACAAGCGCAAGTCGGATGAGAACCGTACCTGGAGTCGGGAACACGGCCAGATGATGGAATCGATCAGTCTCGAGGTGTTCGGCCTTCACCAACGGCTCCGGCGCGTCCTCGATTCCAAGAAGACCGTCTGGAGCTTTGACGCTGCAGGAGCGGCCAGGAAGACGAGCGATCTTCGGGCCAGGACGGTCGAGCGCCTGAAGGCAAGTCTTGTCGGAGTCACGGAGGCCCTGCAGGCGGCCACCCTGCGCCTGCGGGCGCGGGACTGATTCTCTATTGCAGGAAGGGTAGCTTTGCCAAAACGTCCCTCAGGCGTTGACCGGCTGCGGCAACGTCGAAGTTGCTGATGTAGAAGTTTCGCACTCCCAGCCCCCAGAGGGCCTGGATGCTCTGAGAGCAGATGGTATCGGCATCCAGGCCATTCTCGCCGAAGTCCCGCAGCAGCTCCTTTTCGGGCACCGGAAGAAAACGACTCAGGGTCTCCAGCGTACGGCGGTTGGCGCTACGGTAATAGAACACCCCAAAAATTCCCGGAATTGATACACCACGGCGCCGTGCCTCCTCCAGGAACTCGCGCACTCGCTCGAGATCATAGTGTGAGACAACCTGCGTCAGGTAGAAGTCGGCGCAAAAATCCCCCCGGGAAAGAAATTCCACCTGCTGAACGGGATCGCGCAGCGGGTTGATCCAACCACCCAGCAACAGATCCGGGAAGCGCTGTCTGATGCGATCACGCAGCTCGAGGGCGTGCTCGACGCAGCGCGGGATGTCATCTTGACGATCCCCGCCCAGGACGACCAGCGTCCGGAAGCCCTCTTCAAGGGCGCGGCCCGGATAGCTCAGGCAATATTCAAGCGAATGCTTGGCCGTGAGAAACTGGATGAGCTGTGACTTGTCGACGTCCGGTCCGAGATTAACGGCGAGGTGGCGGAGATTCTCCTCTTCCTCCCTGCCGACCGCGCGATCGGTCATGAATACGTACCGGCCCTGGAGCGTGAGCCGTCGCAGAGTGTGGTAGGTGTCGATCCAGGCATCCATCCCGGCCGAGGCCGAGAGCTCTATACGCGGAGGACGCAACTCGATTCCCAAAAATGGTTTCTCTCCGCGCAGGTGATCCAGGAGTTGATCGAAATCATTCATGCGTGCATCCCGACTTTGCATCCGTTCTTCCGGCGGCCGATCCACAGGATCACCGGTCCCAGATGCCGGATTAAAAGGATCCGGTTCAGGAGCAGGTAAAGACTCCGCAGTGATCGTCCTAGTACAGAAGATCGCTCCACCCGCACCTGCAGATTTTCCTCCAGCCAGAGCCGGCCATCACGGTTCAGGTGAAAAGTCTCATAACGTTCCTCGCTAAGGAGCTCCCGTGCAATCCCTCGAAGCACCGGAGCCGGAATGCGCCAGGTATCGAGACATCTCCCGGCCTTCCAGGATGCCTCATCCGGGCCTCGGAATCCCCTGCGCCGGAAGGCGGCCGCCCTCCGGGCCAGCGGCATTCGCCAGGACCGGATCATGCCGTGAACGAGCGCGATGTTCCAGCGGGGAGGGAAGAGCGCGTTCACGGTGAAAAGCAGAAGGCGGCCTCCGGACATGAGGATGCGGCGCACCTCCTCCAGAGAGGCTCCAGGATCATCCAGATGCTCCAGCGTAGTGTAGTGTGTCACGACATCGAACGCCCCATCGCGGAACGGCAGAAGGTTAGCGTTCCCCACAACGAATCGGCAGGAAACCGCGCCGCGCCGCCGGGCCAGGTCTCGCCCTGCACGGGCGCCCTCCAGCGAGATGTCGAGCCCAATGGCTTCAACGCCACGCACCGCCGCGAGCACGCAAAGCAGGCCGGCTCCCGATCCGACATCAAGAAGTCTTCCCCTGTCCGGTATCTGATCCAGCGCGGGTGGCGGCTTGCGCCATTCCCCGAGCGCCTTCTCGTGCAAGCGCCGGAAATATTCCGGTGTCTGTTTGTAGAACCCTGTCCAGGGGTCAGTGGCGTGCGACGGCCTATGCGCTGTACCGGTCTGGCTCATTGACTTGGCTCCCGGCAGAAGGGTACTCTTTTTTGGTCAGTTTCCATCCACAACCAGGCAGGAAGCACCGAGCGACCTGATCGGGGTATCAAAGGGAGGGCTGTCTCTAATGTCACGCGTGTACGATGCAGTCATCATCGGTGGAGGCCACAACGGCCTGGTCACGGCAGCCTACCTCGCAGGCCGCGGCCTCACCCCTCTGGTCCTCGAGCGAAGACCCTTCGTGGGTGGCGCCTGCGTGACTGAAGAGATATGGCCGGGTTACAAGATCTCTACGGCAGCCTACGTCAGCAGCCTCCTGCGACGTGAAGTCATCAACGATCTGAACCTCAAGAAACACGGGCTCAAGATTTACCCGCAGGACCCGCCCTATTTCCAGATCTATCCCGACGGCCGCAGCCTCATGATCTGGAACGACTACAAGAAGACGTACGAGGAGATTCGCAAGTTCTCCAAGAAAGACGCGGATGTCTTTGAGGAATACGAAGCAACTCTCAACCGGCTTGCGGAGTTCATCGAGCCGCTCATGCTGACTACCCCCCCCAATCCGACCTCATCGCGTGTGCGTGACCTGTGGAATCTACTCGGCATGGCGCGCCTGGTCCGTGGTCTGAAGGAGGACCTGTACGCCGAGGTCGAGGTCATGGTCACCAGCGCCAAGGAGTTCCTGGACTCCTGGTTTGAATCGGAAGAGCTGAAGGCCCTGCTGTGCGGTCAGGCGGTCATCGGCACTCTGGCCGGTCCGCGCACACCCGGAACCGCCTATGTTCTTTTCCATCATGTCATGGGCGAGGTGGACGGAATGCGCGGCTGCTGGGGCGTGGTGCGCGGCGGCATGGGACAGATTTCCGAGTGCATCGCCACGGAAGCCCGCATCCGGGGAGCGGAGATCCGATGCGATGCCCACGTAGAGAAGATCCTGGTCAAGAACGGCCGCACCACCGGCGTGGTACTGAAGAACGGCGAGGAGATCCGCGCAAACGTCGTGGTCTCTAACGCCGATCCGAAGATCACTTTCTTACGGCTCCTGGATCCAAAGAACGATCTCCCGGGGGATTTCGTCCGCCGCATCGAACGCTTCAAGATCGACGGCTCCTCGGTCAAAGTTAACTACGCGATGGCAGAGCTTCCAAACTTCACTTCGCTCCCCGGAACCACTCTGGGACCGCAGCACACGGGGACCATCGATATGTGTCCCACGATGGATTACATGGAGCGCGCATACGACGAGGCCAAGTACGGCCGCTGGTCCTCGGAGCCGTACGTGGAGGCGGTCATCCCTACCGCATTCGATGACTCGATCGCTCCTCCCGGGAAGCACATCATGACCACGTTCTGCCAGTTCGGGCCGTACGATCTTGTCGAGGGGACCTGGGACACCGAGAAAGAAAAGTTCGGCGATCGTGTCACGGAAATCATCACCCGCTATGCCCCGAACTTCAAGAACTCAATCCTGCACCGGCAGGTGATCAGCCCGCTGGACCTGGAACGCGATTTCTCCCTTACCAGGGGCAATATCTTTCAGGGCAACATGGGTCTCGATCAGCTTTTCTTCATGCGCCCGGTCCCCGGTTGCGCCGACTACCGAACGCCGGTGCGCGGTCTCTATCTGTGCGGTGCGTGCACCCACCCGGGAGGCGGTGTGATGGGGGCGTCAGGCTACAACGCATCGCGCGAGATCCTCCGCGACTTCAAGAAGCGCAACGCGGCTTAGCGCGAGCGGGCTGAATGAGGCGAGCGCTCCGGGCGCACGTGGTGTTCGGACACCGCACTGGTCGCTGGCGCCGGCAGGTCACCCGTCCCCAGCCATAGCCCAGGAGCGCGGCTCCTGAGCTGCTGCACAAGCTCCCCGATACCGAGCGCAGCCTGCTCCCCGAAAACCGCGACCGATGGCCCATCCTGAGGACCGCTTTGCGTGCGCAGTTGTATGCCCTCCACACCGAACTCTGCGATCAGGCCCAGCAGGGCCTCCAGTTCCGAAGGCCGGTCGCTGAACCCCGGAATAACCTCCAGGCCGAGGAAGATTCGCGCCCCTTTGCCACTTGCAACCCCCAGCGTGCCGCGCAGGTTCTCAAACGTGGCACCGGACGAGCCGTAGCACCGTTCATAATGGTCCCGCACGGCGCTGTTCAGGCCGATCCGAACCGAAGACAGTCCTGCAGTGAACAACCTTCCGATCGATGAGGGCAGACCGGCCTGCGTGTCCAGATTCAGCCGTGCGTCAGGTGCATGTGCTCTCAGCATCAGGATCGAGCGCTTGATCCGCTCATACAACAAATGCTGATCCCCTCCGGCACCGAGCCCGAAGGTCACCGTACCGCCCCGGACCTGCCGCAAGTGCTCCGCGCCCACGTCGACCAGATCCTCCACCCGTGACGTTGCGTTAGAGGAATCGTTCACGGAGCCACCGTTCTGCGAGCGGTGGAAGGCTGAGCACCTGCGCCGACCCGCGGCACACCCCCCTGAAACGGGCAGAAAAACCTCCCCTCGCCTGTAGAAGAAATTCTGCGCCATCCTGCACGAGTACTCGAGCGCGCAGTGCGCCAACCTGCGCAACACGCGATTTCCGGGAGTTGCGGCCAGCCGCCGTTGCACACGGGACAGCAGATCGGGCGTGTCATAGGCGGGAGCATCACCCCAGGACAGCGGCAGCAGGTTCGACGCGGCCACGAGGAAGGCACCTTCCCGGCTTGCCACCTCACAAAATGCCGACAGGTGCGTATCCGGATGGCCCGGTTCGGCCCCGCCGGAGGGCACCCGGAGGCAAAGCCAATCCGGCGGGAGAGCCGCGCCCACGGCCCACACTTCCCGCTCCTGCCCTTTTCGCTCGATCGTCGTTAACTGCACACGGCACTGGCGCTCCGGGTCCCATCCGACCGGTCGGTATCCATGAAGCGCGACCCGTTCCGAACCGCTGGGAGAAGCCTTGAAAAGGTCCGGACCGCCCAGCTCCGCAGGCAGCCGTTCCCCGGCACGCGGCGGCAGCGGCTCCAGATTCGGGTGCTCGAAAAACTCTCCCTGTTCAGACGCCAGTAGAAGCCGCAATGGCGCACGCCGTTTCTCAACTGCCGCCTCCCGTTCGCCTGGCTTTGGGTCCCGCCGGGCCGGCCGGGCCCCCATTCGGTGCCGCCGTACGGGTCCCCGGAAGCGGGAAGTCGATCCGGGCGAGCGGCTGCGACCTCGCCGCTCTCCCCGGCTATCTCGTTTAAATGAGCTCATGGCTCCAGGATCATTCAAGCCCGGGGTGCAGGCTCCGATAGTAACGCCAGCACACCTGTCTGCTGGTGCAGCACGTTAAGTCCACGTGCCGGCGCAATCTCAGCGTTTCCGAAAAAGCCGATTAGCGGGAGATCCCCGAAGACATACTTGATGTAGTTGAGATCGATTTCGGGAATGCCGTAAAGAGAGACACCTCGCGCACAGCAGTTGAAGTAGAGTCCGAGCTTCGGCACCCGCCCCTCGTGCCGGAGTGCCTGGGCGTCGAGCATGTCCTTCAGATCCTGGCGGGCGCCATCCGGTTCCCGCAGCAGCACCTGGATCGCCTGTCCCTGCAGGACCGCTTGGGGAAGGATCAGGCTTCCGGCCGCCACGTCGATACCCAGGAGCGGGCGGATCAGGAAGTCACCTCGCGGAAACTCCTTCTGTGCTTCATCCACCGGTAGCCCGAAAAACAGAAAGCGCCCCGCCTGCTTCAGATCCTCACGCAGGATCGGCCCCAGAAGCCCTTTAACCACATCGAGTGCCGGCTCGCCCTCGAACTCCAGAATGCGGTTGCGCTCAGCGCGGGTGACAACCCGCGGCCTCCCAACGGGCTGGCAGGCCTGGGTCACCTCGACAGAAAATTCGAACGGGCCCGATAGCAGCACTCCAACCACTGCATCCGATGCTATCTCGGCACCGCAGAACTGGAACGAGTTTCCAAGCTGCGGATCGCCCGCTGCACTACCGCCGATGATCGGGATCTGCCCGGCCTCCTCGGCGATTCCCTTGAAAAACGAGTCTGCGCTCAGTGGAAACGAATCGGAGAACAGCACCAGCATGGAGCCGGGTTGAATGGCGCCCCGTACCTGCCGGCCGATCTCACGGCCGGTCTCCCGCGGATCAACCCGCAGCCCCCGCACCAGGAAAGGAACCGTCTGCAGGCTGTCGCTGCCGATCACCATCACCGCCACGCCTGGTGACGCCTCGACTTCGCCGGCCGTGGTCAGAATCCCCAGCCCGCTGCAGCCGACGAGCGCTCGGGCGCGCGTCACGTCACGCACCAGCCGGACCATCTCCTCATATTGAGGAGCGTGGTCGGTCGTTGCAAAGAGCAGCGTCAGGTCAGCGCGCTCCGCGCCGCTGCGCCGGATCGCCTGATCCGCGGCCTCAGCTGCGGCCTGTGCGGTGTCGAGGCGCGTGGACTGGCCGACCCCTACCTGGAACATTCTAAAGCGCTCATGATCATACCTTCGACATGTCGATGTGCTCCCCGGCCCGGCCGTCCAGTGCACGCCGGTAGACCAGGGCGGCGACCGCTACATCCTCCAGGGCGATACCGTTCGACTTGAAAAGCGTCCGCTGTTCATCGGATGTGCGCCCCGGGGATCTGCCTACGAGGATCGAGCCCAGCTCGCTCGCGTTCTGCCATTCAAACGCTCCCTCTTTCTCCGCTTCCAGGAGATCGCCCGATTCCAGGCGGGCCTGCTCGAGGAGATCGGTAGATACGAGATCGCACTTTCTGACTGCTTCCGCGTCGAGCTCCCTTCTCCGCGCATGATTCGATCCGACTGCATTGATATGGACACCAGGGTCCAGCCATGCACCTTCGAGCAACGGTTCCCGGGACGAAGTCGCCGTGACGATCAGATCCGCTCCGCGGCAGGCCTCTTCCGATGTCAGTGCAGCATTTATTGACAGGCCCAGGCGTGCCGACATGCGCTCGCAGAACTGTTTTGCGCTTTCTGGACGTCGCGACCACACTCTCACCTCGCTCAGATTCCTCATCAGCGAGCAGGCTTCCAGCTGGGCTTCGGCCTGGAAGCCTGATCCCAGCAACGCCAGAACCTTCGCATCTCCGCGCGCCAGAAGTCGCGAGGCAACACCCGTGGCGGCACCCGTGCGGATCTGGCCGAGCCGCTCCGCCTCAAGAATCGCCTGCAGGGTGCCTTCGCTTGCCGAGAACAACAGCATCACAAAGCGTGCGCCGGACGGCGTCGAAGTGTATGCCTTCAGCCCACACGCGTCCTGCGACGGCAGCGAGGCCGAGAGCGTGTGGAGAAGCCCCGACGGCAGGCGCGCCCGCGTCCGCGGCACACAAAATGCCCGTCCCTCCGCGTGCTCTCGCAGCGCCGCTTCGACCGCCGCGATGGCATCGCGCATTGGCAGGAATCGCGAGACCTCCCTCTCGCGGATGAGCAGAGGCATGGAATTCTCCCAGGTACGCAGTCCGTAGTGTACCCTAGCGGATACACTCACAGCTAGCGTAACTCTCGAGCTGCCGCTGCGGCTCTGTCCGGAGTACCGTGGGGTGGTACAATTAACTACTTGGTGTAACAGCCATTCCCCGATGTTGTCGAAAGCACACTTGATCCTACTTCCAGTCCTGGTGCTTACCCTGCTGTCTCCCGCCTGCACCTGGGGAGCTTCGAACGACTCCGGTCCCATCCTCAACACCGGGGAGTGCAAGGACCCGGGCCTGCCGGATGAGGCTCTCGTGGCAACCATGACTCACACGTTCGGGGATCTCAGAGAGGCCGGATACGAGGTGGACGGCAGGGTACGCTACCGTGCGCTGAGAGATTCAGCTGCGTGGGACGCCTATGAGGCGGTGGTGGGCTGCCTTCGCGAATTTGACCCTGGCAGTCTGAAGACGCGTGAGCAAAAGCTGGCTTTTTGGATCAATACCTACAATGTCATGGTCGTGCACGGCGTGCTCTCGGCCGGGATTCCCTCGAGCGTGATGGATGTCGATTCTTTCTTTGATAACACGGCCTACAACATCGGCGGCGTGCGCTTCAGCCTCGAGCATGTCGAGCACGGTGTTCTGCGCCGGAACAGCCCGAAGTACATGCGCCCATGGCCCCCTTTTTCGAAGGATGATCCCGCGCTGCCCTATGCGATGGAGAAGATCGAGCCGCGAATCCACTTCGCGCTCGTCTGCGCAGCCCGGTCCTGCCCCCCCCTCAGGGGATACAGTCCGGCGACGGTGGACGTGCAGTTGGATGAGGTCACCCGCACCTTCCTCAACCGTACGGTGCGGCCCGCCCCGAACGGGAACGGTCTCGAGATCTCGTCGATTCTGCAGTGGTTCGAGGCCGACTTCGGGGGGCGCCAGGGCGTGCTCGATCTTTTCCGGCGCTGGCTCGAGCCCGGGGCAGTACGCGGAATCCTGAAATCTGAAGAAAACCCGGAGATTTCTTACTCCGAATACGATTGGGGTCTGAATGATCTCCCGTAGAACATGCCGCCGGCCGTGCCAGCCCGTTGGATTTCGCTACAGTCCCCGCGGGAGCGCCGCCAGGCGCCTGCCGCTCGCCGTCCTCACGCTGGCCTGCATGTCACTGGTTCCCGCGGGCTGCGCGCAAGAGCAGCCGGCAGACGGCAGGTCACGCTCGGGCTCCGCGGCGGGAGCGCCCGACACCGTCGGCGAGACGACCGTCGAGCTTCCGTCCTTCGAAACGCTCCCTCTTGAACCGCCCGACCCGGAGCGCAGCGTCCGGGCGTCCGCACAACGGATCTCCAAAGCGCAGAGCGCCATCGAAAACCAACCATCTTTGATCGAAGCACGGGCCTACCTTGCACAGCAGCTTTATTACAGCGGCGAGGAGACGCAGGCCGAGGCAGTCTATCGCGAGGTTCTCGACCGAACCCCGAACCACGTGAACTCCCTCGCCGGGCTCGCCCAGATCCTGCTCGACCAGGGCGTACCTCGGCAGGCCGATGCGCTGGTGGATCGCGCGCTGGCCGCAAATCCAGATTCGATCCTCGCCTCTCAGATGAAGGTGAAGGTCCTGCTCGACCTCGGGGATGCCGCCGATGCCGCTCGGGTTGCCGAACGCGCCCTACCCCTGAACCCGAATTCGGTCCTGCTCCAGGCGGCGCTGGGAGACGCCCACCGCGAGCTCGGCAACCTGCAGATCGCCATCGACGCTTACCGGGCCGTCGTGCAGCTGAACCCGTACTGGTCTCCCGGCTGGACACGCCTTGGCGAGGCCCTCGCCGAGAAGGGCAACACCACCGGGGCCCTCGAGGCGTTCGGCAGGGCGCTGGCGCGTAATCCCGATTCCTTCCCCGCCTACCGAGCCATTGCCCGGCTGTATTACCAGAACGGCCAGCCGCAGGAGGCGGTGTCCGCGCTGGAGCGCGCCCTGCGCCTCAGACCGGATCACGCCGGTACGCACCTCTCGCTGGCCGAGGCGTTTCTGGCCGCCGGACGAACCGGGGAAGCTCGCAACCAGGCTGAAACAGCGGCCCGCCTGGGGGCCGATGCGAGAGAGCTGTCAGAGGCAATTTCCAGCGCCGGGACCGTTCCCCAACAATGAAAAAGCGGGCGAAAAACAGCAAGCTGACGGTCGGGCTCATACACTTTTTCCCCACGCTGGGAGACACGAAGGACAACCTCGAGCGCGGCCTCGCTCTCATCCGAAGCTGGAAACCCGGACGGCGTCCCGCGGTGCTGGTATTTCCTGAGCTGTGGACAACCGGCTACCTGGCGGAGCGCTCCTATCCGCGCCTCGCCGAGCGGATTCCAGGCGCGACCAGCCGGGCTCTGGCCTCGGCCGCCCGCAAGTGCCGCATCTACCTGATGGCCGGATCGATTGCGGAACGCCGCAACGGACGCGTCTACAACACGGCGCTGCTTTTTGGCCCTGATGGGCGCCTGCTGCTGCGCCACGCGAAGGTGCACCTCTGGGATCGTGAGGTGGATCACTTTCATGCGGGTCAGAGCTATAGAATGGTCCGGACATCGGCCGGCAACTTCGCTGTCATGATCTGCTACGACGGCGACTTCCCCGAAGTGCCCCGCCTGCTCACGCTGCGCGGAGCCGAGGTCCTCTTCCATCCCTCCGCCTACCCCTCACCCAACGACGACGAATGGCGGCTAATCTACCCTGCCGCCGCCCTGCAGAACAACGTCTTCATAGTGCAGGTGAACCGGATTGGATCGGAGAAAGGTTTGAGCACTGGCACGCCTGTGCACTTTTTCGGCGGCTCGGCCGTACACGGCCCCAACGGAAAGACGATCCTGCAGGCTCCGTTCTACTCCCCGAAAACCGCACCGCGCGAGAGGATCTACACCTGTTCAATCGATCTCGCGCACGCCCGCAAGCTGCGGCGGCGCTCCTACCTCATCGATCGCCGTCCCGGGACCTACCGCCCCGTTCTGTCCCGCCCGGCTTAGATCAGAGATCCGGGCCGGAACCTGCGGTGCCTCCTCCGGCGAGCGCCTGATCCAGGAACCGACCGAGTTCCTCAAGGTACTTCTGTGAGTCCGCTCTGTACGTGTTGTTGTGGTCTGCCTGCGGAAGCATGATCCGGCGGGCGTGGTCGCCGGCGGCTCTTGCCAACCGCTCCGCGTGTACCGGAGGCACGATGCGATCGCGCTCGCCGTGAAGGATCAGGATGGGCGCTCGAACCTCCGGCAGACGGCCCACCGTATCGAGCCTGTCCTGGAGAAGCCAGGAAACGGGCAGAAACGGGTAGTGATACCGGCCCAGCTCGAGCGCCGAGGTGAAGGCGGACTCAAGGATGAGGCCCGCCGGGCGGCGCGCGATGGCGGTGCGTGCGGCGGGCGCTCCGCCGAGTGACTTTCCGTGCACGATGATCCTGTGCGCCGGAAGTGCCGTGAGATCGGAGAGTCTGTCAAAAGCCGCGAGCGCATCCGCGGCGATTCCCTCCTCGTCCGGGCTTCCCGTGCTGAGACCGTACCCACGGTAGTCAAACAGCAGCGCCGTCACCCCGAGGCGGCGGTACGGCTCGAGCAGTCCCTCCTGAACCCCAAGGTGACCCGCATTACCATGGCAGACGAGCACGGCGAGGTCCGGGTGGGTGCCACGGTACAGCCATCCATGCAGGCTCACGCCCTCATCGACCGGAATCCAGATCTCTTCGTACCCCGGATTCCAGCGCCGCGCCTCCTCCGCGGACCAGCGCCATGGCAGATAGATGAACTGGCGGGAAAATCCCCTCAGGCTCATGAGTCCCACAGCTCCCAGGACGGCCACCAACAGCACCATGCGGGCGCCGCCGGGCAAACGCCCGGCGTTTGACCGATTCATTCGACCCTTCCTATAATGATGGCCTCGCTCCCGAGAAAATAGAGGATCTCACCCATGCCGGTCAAACAGATATCGCCCCTCGAAGCAAAGAAACTTCTCGATTCCGCCGATGGCACCGTCTATATCGACGTGCGTTCCACCGTCGAGTTTGACCAGGGCCATGTCCCGGACGCCCTGAACATCCCGCTTCTGGATCTGGATCCCTCCTCCAACCAGATGGTACCGAATCCTGATTTCCTGTCGGTCGTCGAGGCCGTACTTCCGAAGGACCGGCGCATCATCTGCGGGTGCGCCGCCGGCGGCAGGAGCAACCGCGCCGCGGAGATCATGACCCAGGCCGGCTACCAGGACATTCAGAACATGGCCGGCGGCTTCTCCGGTGCGCGTGATCCGATGGGGCGTCTCGTGGCAGAGGGATGGTGTGACCTCAATCTCCCAGTCTCGACAGACTCGAACGAGACCACATCCTACGCTTCCCTGGCTCAGCGCCGGTCCAAGAACTGATCTGTTTTCTGCTCATTTCTCCCGGAGGTGTGCCATGGCCCTGATCCGGACCTTTGTCCTCGTTGCTCTTGGCTTCTCGCTCTGCCCGATCATTGCGCAGGCGTCCACTGACTGGAAACCGCGCCCGCCGTTCGCCTCCACTTTCTCGATTGTGGCCCTCGATCCAGACACCGGTGAGCTGGGTGTCGCCGTGCAGTCCCACTGGTTTTCCGTAGGCTCCCTCGTTCCCTGGGCCGAATACGGCGTGGGAGCCGTGGCCACTCAATCGTTTGTGGAGGTCGCGTACGGCCCGGAAAGCCTTCGCCTGATGCGCGAGGGCAGGAGCCCGAAGGAGGCACTCGATCTGCTGACCCGAAAGGATGAGCAGCGCGCCGTTCGCCAGGTCGGCATCATAGACGCGCGCGGCCGGACAGCGACATGGACGGGCGAGGGGTGCATCACTCACGCGGGACACACCAGCGGAAAGAACTTCTCCGTCCAGGGAAACCTGCTCGCTTCAGCGGAGGTCTGGGGAACCATGGCCTCTGCGTTCGAGAGTGCGGAGGGCCGCCTGGCGGATCGCCTTCTAGCGGCCCTCGATGCCGGTCAATCCGCGGGCGGCGACGTGCGCGGCATGCAGTCGGCCGCCATTCTGGTGGTCGGGCGAGGGGAGCCGGGCAAACCCTGGACACAAAAGAAGATCGACCTCCGGGTCGAAGACCACCCCGAGCCGATCGAAGAGCTGCGAAGGCTCGTGCGCCTGCAGCAGGCTTACGACCTGGCGAATGAGGGGGACAGCCTGGTCGGGCAGAAGAAGTTTGAAGCTGCCTTCCGCGCCTACGATCAGGCGCTGTCGCTGGATCCCGACAACGACGAGCTGATCTTCTGGCGCGGCTCGATGTACATGATGGCAGGCAAGCCGGAAGCTGCCCTGGCAGATGTGCGGCGGGCGGTGGAACTCAATCCGCGCTGGCTGAAGCTTCTTCCGCACCTGGGTCCTGACCTGTTCCCGGGCGCCGCAGATATCCTCGAAAAGATCCGACGCTGAAGAAATTTCCGGACAACGTGCTCAGGCAGACGCCTGGGGGCCAGGTTTGTAGGGAGGCGCGATCGATCCGGCCGAGATCACGAACTTGATGGCATCTTCCACCGACATGTCGAGGGTGAGAATGCGTTCCTTCGGCTCGAGGATCAGGAAGCCGGAGGTTGGGTTTGGCGTGGTGGGCACAAAGACGCTGCACAGGTTGCGGGGAACTTTTTCCGAGATCTCTCCCGAGGCCGGCGCGGTCATGAAGCCGATGGCGTAGCAGCCCTCCTTGGGAAACTCGACCAGCACCACCTCCGAGAAGAGC
>JAPUKU010000254.1 GCA_027295505.1 Acidobacteriota bacterium | reverse complement strand
CCCCGCGGCATGAACCCGGGGTCCTCCCAGTTGCTCACAAGCCGGTGGTCATCTGCGCCCATGGCGCCTGTAAGGGCCACAGCCAAGGTTACAAACACTCCCAGGAGCCTCATCAAACGCATCATCCACCTCTCTCTTCTACTCAGAAATTCGCACATGGATCTTCTTCATCCGTACACAGGCTTTTCCTAGAGAGGCTAATCTTACACTACCGGGCCGGTAACCTTCGATATGACTTTGAGCCAAGATCATCGGCGGTGACAACAATTTGAAGCTGATCATGAAGGACGGCGTGATCTACAAGAATACGCTCTAGCCACGCCGAGTTCCTTCGAACCAGGCGGTGCGACCAATGACTGTCTGCTGGGTTTGAATTAGAATTAGGACTATGGGATGCATGGACGATCAACTCTTCTACCGGGGACAGAGACTCGGGAGGAAGGCCTCATGAGCTGGCAGGGATGGGTGCAGGTGGTCCGAAGAGCACGCTACCTGATGATCTGCGTTCTGGCCGCGCTGGTGCCTCTTGGCGCAATTGCACAGACTGAAGAGGCTCCCGAGAGACGGCTGGATTTGAGAGAAGTTCGTACGCTGCGGCAGCAGATCGAGAAGAACACAGCGCTGGACGAAGAGCTTCAGGTCCGCATCCTGAAGTTGTACGACGAAACGATAGGCGCACTTGGGACCGCAAAGAGCGATCTGGCTCAGGCGGCTCGCTTCGACCGAGAGCGGTCGGGCGTGAGCCGCATCGCGGAGACGCTGCGGACGGAGCTCGACAGGTCCCAGCCGGAGCCTCAAGTTCGTCTCCCGGAAAATGCAACGGCGGAGCAGGCTGAGGATGCTCTGGCGCGGGCGCGCTCCCGTCTGGGGGCGAATCGTGCCGTTCTGGGGGATATGGAACGGCTGGCCGGCGAGCGCGCGAATAACCGGAACGAAATCTCACGGCGCCTTGGTGCTCTCGATCAGGAGATCGAGTCACTCAACGATGAGCTGCAGACCGTTACGCAGCGCGATCTCCATCCCGACCTGATCCACGCCACCCGGATCAACCTTCTGGCAGGGCGTGGGTCCGCTCTTGCCAAGATCGAAAAGCTGCGTGCGCAGCTAGAACTGCTCGATGTCCGCGGGATCCTCATTCCAGGCCAGACCGATCAGGCCCAGCGCCGCGTCAGCTACAGTGCCCGCCTCGTCGGAATGCTCGAGAAGACCAGCCGGAATCTACAGCGCCGGGAGGCTGCGGCGCGGTTGTTGCGGGTCCGCGAGCGTTGCCGCCAGGCGAGCGAGCGATCTGAGGATCTGACTGACATTGCTGCGGAAACCGAAGAGTACGCCGTGATGCTCTGGGGCCCGGAAGGGGTCGTGGTCGAGTCCGAAAAGACCACGGACGCTCTGGCCGCCACCCGGAAGTACCTCTCCGATCTCGATCGCATCTCACAGCTGACACGCCGGAAATTCGAGGCTTTTGGGTATCGCGGCAGCATCACACGCTGGTGGCCGGACATACCCGCGAACTTTCCTAAACCCGGCGATGTAGCCGGCACCATCCGTTCACTCGAACAACGAATTCCGGAGGTACAGCACCAGCTCATCCGTTTCGAGCAGGAGCGGGCGAAATCCCGGGAGCTGGCGGACCGGGTCCTGAAAGATCTCATGGAAAAGCACGGGGAGGAAGGCCGAGGAGAGCTTCTCATCAGCGCCCGGAAGCTGTTTGACACGCGGCGGGATCTGCTGGATGAGCTGATCCAGTTTTACGGAAGGTTTTCGAATCAACTGGTCGAGCACGACACGGTCTCAACCTTTTTCCTTCATGAACGGGAGGCACTCCAGAGCTTTCTCTACGAGAGGGCGTTATGGGTACGCAGCGTTCCACGGCCGATCATCCCGAGGCCGGGTGACACGGCGTTCGCCTTCCTGTGGCTGTGGTCACCGTCCAATGTGGGTGAGGCTTTTAAGGCAGTGTTTGAAAGCACTCTGGAAATTCCCGCCCGGAGCCTCACCTTTCTGGCCCTTCTCGGTGCCCTGTTGGGTTTCCGCCGTCGGCTTCGGGAGCGCCTGGGGAAGCTGGCCCAGGCGATCGAAAGGCCGGGAAGCAACACCTACTGGGCGACCGCGGAGGCGTTGGTTCACACGATTCTTTTGGCGGCGCCGTTGCCGCTGGCGTTGGGCATGCTGAGCAGGATCCTTCTGCATGCGAACGCGTCATTGTATGTATTCGAGGCTGCGAGAGCCCTGTACTATCTGGCTCTCATCGCTGGTCTGCTGGAGGTCAGCCGGCAGCTATTTGTTCCGAAGGGGCTTGCGGAGTCTCATTTCGGCTGGTCGGGCCACGTGACCCGAACGATCTACCAGGGACTTCTGCTACCTGAGATAGCCTTCCTGCCGCTGATCTACGTTGCGTTGCATTTCGGGATGAGCGGGTTCAGGTTGAGCAGCCCGCCCGATTTACAGCTCTATAACAACTCGCTCGGACGCATCGCCTTCGTCATCGCCATGCTGGTTCTTGGCATCTCGCTCGTGCACCTTTTCCGTCCCGGCAAGAAGGGTGGGACTGTGGGCGCCGGACGCCGGTCGGTCGGTTCGCAACGACTCTATATGTACGTCTACCCAATCATTACTCTCGCCACGTTCGTGCCGGCGGTTCTCGCCGCGCTGGGCTTCTACCTCACGGCTTACCTGCTCACTTACCAGATGCTGCAGACGCTCTGGGTGGCTGTGGGATTGTTGTTCTTCGGTGGTCTGCTTTTTCGCTGGCACACAGTGAGCCGCGCCGCTGCTTTGCGCCTGGCAGGTGATGGCGAGCAGGCCGGTGCCACAGGTCAGGATCTTCCCGAGATGGAGATTCAGGTACGGCATCTGTTCAGGTTCGTGGTTATCCTGGTCGGGGCTATCGGTTTTTACACCGTATGGGCGGGTGCGCTCCCGACGGTGCAAATTATCAAACGCGTCCAGCTCTGGCCCCAGATCGCCTTGCTCGAGAGCACCAAAGAGGGTAGCCCATCTTCGGCCATGGCCTCTGGCAAGGCAGGAGAGCAGGCTACCTCCAAAGGGGCGACTGGCGGCGAGGGTGGAGCGGAGACAATGCTCCCGGGGATTCCGGTTCCGTCTGCCGGTGCATCCACCGGCGGTGCCGGCGTGCAGCCGGGCTCCTCATCGCTGACTCTGTGGGAGCTGCTCAAATCTTTGCTCTCGATCGTCATCACCTGGGTGCTGGTGAAGAACATCCCCGGCCTGCTGGAGCTGAGCCTGCAGAGACGCACCCGTCTTGACAGCGGCGCGCGCATTGCCTTCAGCACGCTGGTTCGCTATATGATCCTGATCCTCGGTGTCAGCATCGCTTTCAGCCTGCTCGGCATCTCCTGGTCCAAGATCCAGTGGCTTGTCGCGGCGCTGACTTTTGGCCTTGCATTCGGATTGCAGGAGATCGTCGCCAATTTTGTATCAGGACTGATCCTGTTGACCGAGCGTCCGGTGCGTGTCGGCGATGCCGTCACCATCGGAAATCTGATGGGCCAGGTGACCCGCATCCAGATCCGTGCCACCACCGTCATGCTCTGGGACCGCAGCGAAATGGTGGTCCCGAACAAGGAGTTCATCACCAGCAAACTGATCAACTGGACCCTGTCCGATTCGAAGCGCCGTATTGACATTCCTTTGCGCGTTGCTTACGGAGCGGATCTTGAAAAGGTCAAAAAAACGCTGCTCAAAGTTGCCCGCCAGCATCCTGATGTGATGGAGGATCCACCGCCGCAGGCGCTGCTGCTCGAGTTTGGCGATGATGCCATCAAATTTGAGTTGCGTATCTTTGTTGATTTTGGGATAGGGCTCAAGACCAAGGATGATCTCCACATGGGGATCGATCGCGCCTTCCGCGATCAGGGGATCGAGTTCGCACTGCCCCGCCTGAACATTGAGTTGCCTTCCGGGAGCGGCGGGCGGGGGGAGGTACCGCCTGTGCCCCCAGCTACGAAATCATCGGACTAGGAACGGCCGTCAGTCGGGAGTGGAGGGTGAAGATCCGCTCTCCTTGGCGGGTTCCTCGCCCGGCGCGGGCTGCAGGAGCAATTCCGGAAGGATCTCGGTCTCCACAGGTGAGGCGGAGGACTCAGGTTGTGGAGTGCCCGGATCGCGCTGCTTCCACTCCTGGTATGTTGAGAGGAGTAATCGAAGTGCGGCTGTGCCGAGAACCGGGAGGTCCTCCAGGCCCGCCTGGCGCCGGAATGCACGGATGGCTTCAATGGTTGAGTCATTGAGCACTCCATCCGCCCCTCCGTCGTAGATCCCGAGATCGCTCAGCATGAGCTGTACCCGGTAGACATCCTCACCCTGCGTCTGCACGATGGGGCGCGAGCCCAGGCGGTGCAATGATCTGGCATCGAGAACTCCCAGGAGCCGGCGCAACTCGCGTACCGGGTCCGGGTGCTCATCGACCCTCAGGTCTATGGAAGCGGGAACAAACGCAGCCGGCGTTGCTGTGTCCTGCTGTTCGGTGCCGGCCGGAAGGACGGCGCTCGTGACACGCAGGGCGGCGGACCGGATAGGCCGGTGATCGGTCTGAACGCGCTGGCCGGCGAGCAGGCCGGCGAGCAATCGATCGGCCAGATCCCCCCGGGCCGTCTCAAACGCCACGCCCATTTGCAGGATGACGTTCTCCCCCCGGGCTCCGGATGCCAGGCCTGCGTAGGTCGTGCCCTGCAGGTGTCCCTTCCAGGGCAGGGCACTCGCGCCGCTGCGGGCTGACGTTGCGGCGGCCGCGTTCACCAATCCCACCTGCAGCCGGTCCGCGTTGGAAGCCTCTTCCGACAGAGCCTGGGCGGCCTGCCCGACGGAGATACCCTGTGCCAGGAAGTCGAGGCCACGGCGTGTCAGGGATGCCCCCTCCTTGCCGAACACCGCAATGGCCCCGACGCCGGCGCGGGTGCCACCGATCTCTGCGGTTCCCGCAGGGGAGCTCGACAGGATGCCGTACCCGACCTGGCCCGACGTCGGATCGGCGGCAACGAGCGCCAGGGTGCAGGTTTCCTCCGCCGCCAGGGCGCCGGCCCCATGAAGCACGGTAATGCACACCAGTCCGGCCAGCACCGCGCGCGCAGCAGGCGCTGCGGCGCGCCGCAGGGCCGGCCGGAGCGCTCGAGAGCGGATCCTGTGCTCCATCATGGTGATTCCGATCGTAGCATGGCTGCACGGGCCTCGGCGATGACGCGGACGTGGTTGAGTGTTGTCCCGCAGCAGCCTCCCACCAGCCGGGCTCCGTCCCGAAACCACCCCAGCACCTGCTCGCGGAACCAGTCCGGGTCGAGCGCATTGCTCTTCCAGCCATCCTGTGGATCGACAGTGCCATGGTTCGGGTACAGGCCGCACGGAAGATCGACTGAGGCACGTAGCTTCTTCAGGGCCTGTCCGACCACCGGCACAGCAGCACAGTTGACGAGCACCGCCCTGGCCCCTTCGTCCACTACAGTGCGGGCGGCCCGGGCCAGATCCTCGCCGGAGAGAAGTCGCAGGTCCTCTCCCACGACAAACGAAACCCATACTGGCAGGTCCGTGTCAGAGGCCGCCTTGAGCGCGGCCCGTGCTTCGCGAAGCGTATTCATGGTTTCGACCAGGATGAGATCACTGCCCGCCGCCGCCAGAGATTGCGCCAGCTGTGTATGCTCCCGTTCCAGATCCGCGTCTGGCGGGACGAGATCCGGGCGATAGCAGTCCTCTACGGGTGCCATGGAGCCTGCTACGAGCGCCCGCTCCCCGGCAGAGGCGCGCTGGATTGCCTCGCGCGCCAGGTTCACGGCGAGGGCGGTGAGTTCCTGCTGTCGCTCTCCCAGGCCGCAGTTTTCGAGTGTGCGTGGATTTGTGCGGAACGTGTTCGAGGTGATGACCTCTGCTCCGGCGGATAGATGGTCCTCGTGGATCGCGCCTACGACGTCCGGTCGATCAACGAGGGCCTGGGCGGACCACAGCGGTAGGTGGGTGGAGATGCCCCGGCGCAGCAATTCCGATCCCATAGCGCCGTCGAGAACAATGGGCGGGCCTTCTTGCAGGCGGCGCATGACGTACTCACGCCGGGTGGCCGCAGGAGGGGGTGCCGGATGGCTCATTCGCCCATCACCTGGATGACCAGCTGGCGCTGCCGGCTGCGGTTGTCGAAGTCGATCAGCACCACCTGCTGCCAGGTTCCAAGTGCCGGCCGTTTGTTGGCGAACGGGATGGTCAACGAGGGTCCCAACAGTGCCGCGCGTACGTGCGAGAAGCCGTTTCCGTCATGCCAGGCTTTCTCGTGGGCGTAGGCTGCATCGCGGGGGGCGAGCCGCTCAAAAAGATCGGAGACATCTTCCACCACGCCTGGCTCGAATTCCAGGGTGGTCAGGCCCGCCGTGGATCCCGGGACGAACAGCGTCACCGTTCCGTCGCTCAGGCCGGAACCCTTGATCACCTCCTCAACCATGGCCGTGAGATCGAGGGTATGGCCCAGGCCACGGGTTTCGACCGTGTGGGAAGTTGAATGAACCGGCATTGGGGCACCTATCTGAAAGAGGAGCCTTGATTTTATCAGCCAGTTGCCGAAGCGCAAGCGGAAGGCTACAATCCCGGCCCGACGATGCTCTCACCTCTGAAATTCCGATTCGTCCACCGGCCGGTCATCGTTACTTTCCTGCTCCTGGCCGCCTGGGGGGCGGCGCCGGCCGCAACCGCAGGATCGAATGCCTCCTCCTCGGGGACCTGGCCCCGCTTGCAGGTCCACAGCACGATGCTCGACAACGGCCTCGAGGTGCTGGTTCTGGAACGCCCGGGTTCCCCGACCGTTGCCTGTTACCTGCACTTCCGCGTCGGCACCGCGGACGAGGGTCCGGCCACGCTGGGGCTCTCGCACATGCTCGAGCACCTGCTGTTCAAGGGCTCGCGTCATTTGAATACTCGTGACTACCACAAAGAAGCCGACATCATGGAAGAGATCGACCGCGTCGGTGTAGCTCTGGACAGGGCTCGAGGCGAGGGCGCGGAGGAGGAGAAAATCCGCGCCCTGCAGGCGGAACTGGAGGAGCTGAAAAAGAGCCAGCACCAGCTCCTCATCAAGGACGAGTTTGAATCCCTGTTGCTTCGCGCAGGAGCCGACACCGTCAACGGTACGACCTGGGCGGACGCCACCAATTACTTCTCGACTCTACCCGCCAATCAACTGGAGCTGTGGCTGGCAGCTATGGCGGATCAGATGGGCCACGCCGTGCTGCGTGAGTTCTACCAGGAACGTGACGTGGTGATGGAGGAGCGCCGCTTGCGGCTCGAGGATGATCCCCAGGGGGTTCTGATCGAGGCGCTCACGTCAACCGCCTTCATCGCTCATCCGTATCGCAACAGTGATTGGATGTCGGTGCTGAAGCGGCTGACGAGAGAAGATGCTCAGCGTCACTATGAGACCTACTACGGCGCCAACAACGCGGTGCTGGCGCTGGTCGGTGACGTGCGATTTGAGGAGGTACTGCCGCTGATCAAGAAGTACATGGGGCGATTGCCGAAGCGACCTGCCCCACCGGAGATTCACATCGAGGAGCCGGCCCAGCGTGGCGAGCGCCGGGTGCAGGTGTATTTCGACGCGGAACCCGCGCTGGCTATCGCCTATCACGTGCCCGGCCTGACTCACGAAGACGAGCCGGCACTGGCCCTGCTGAGCGCCTTGCTCGGAGGACACGGGACGGCCGGGCTTTTCGAGTCCGCCGCCCTGGAGTACCCGGAGGCGACGCGCTGGTCGCGCCTCTACCGCCGCCTGATCGAGAAGCAGGGGCTGGCGCAGGAGATCCTCATGGGAGGACATCCGGGGGATCGGTATGCGCGCCTGCTGGTCCTGCTGGTGCAGCCGAGGGCTCCGCACGATCTGGCTGATCTCGAGAGAGGAGTGCTCGATCAGCTCGATGAACTCAAGAGACGCCGAGTCTCACCGGAAGAGCTCGATCGCGCCCGTCGGAATTTGATCGCTTTATACCTGCGGATCCTCGAGAGGAACATGGGAGCCGCCTGGATGATTGGCTACACCCAAGGCGTGAGCAACGACTGGCGAACCCTGGAGCGCTACATCGATGCTCTCGGCACAGTGGAGCCGACAGATGTTCAGCGTGTGGCGCGGACCTACCTTCGCGAGCACAACCGCACCGTTGTCTGGCGATCCGCTGCGCCGGATAGAGACGAGGACGAGCTGCTCGGCGGTGGGGAGACAGCGGCTCTGCAGGGAAAGGGTTCCCGATGATCCGCGGCATCCTGCTCCTCCTCCTGACCATGTTTGCGGCGCCCCCTCTTCCGGAGCCGATCGAAGACAAACCGGTGCGCTTCGAGGTGCCGAAGCCCCGCCGGGCGGTGCTCCCGAACGGCGTTGTTGTTCATATGATGGAGGATCGCACCCTTCCCACGATCGAGATCTCGGCCATCTTCGATGTTGGCACCGCGGCCGATCCGGACGGACTCGGTGGTCTGGTCGAAGTGACGGCAGAGGCTGTGCGCTCCGGCGGTGCGGGGGAGCGGGACGGAGATTCGTTCGAAGCGGCGCTCGCGGATCTGGCGGCGCTCATCGAACTCGATGCGGGGGTGGACATTACGAGGTTCAGCGTCTGGTCGCCGGCCCAAAGCATGGGGGGCGCGCTCGCGCTGTTTGCGGACCTGCTCCGGCGACCGCGTCTGGCTGGCGCCTCCGTACGCACGGCCCGGGAGCGCCGTGCCGAAGCCTTGAGGCGAGAAAACGACGATCCTGCGACCCTGGCGTTCAGGGAGTTCACTCGTGAGCTCTTTCATGACCATCCGTACGGCAACTGGCCGACCGAAGCAGGGCTGAAAAAGATTGGCCGTGGACAGGTGAGGGAGTTCCACGGTGCTCACTACGGCCCGGCGAGCCTGACCCTGACCGCCGCGGGTGACTTCGATGCGGATGAGCTTCTGGATCGCCTGAAATCGCTCTTCGGCGATTGGGAGCCGGACAGCCCGGCCGAAACAGCTGTCTCTGATTCGAAAGCGGTGACAGGAGAGGACAGACGGGAAGGGGGAGCGCCACCCGACGGTGCTAACGTTACGGACTGGGTAGAACGCACCGTCGTGCCCCGTGCACTCAGCCAGAGTACCTTCGTGTTCGGTCACCGGGGCCCAAGCTGGGATCATCCGGATCTTCCCGCGCTCGATGTCCTACTGGAGATTCTCTCTTACTACCGCTACTTCCTCGACGTGCGGGACAATCGCGGTCTTGCCTACGCGGCATTCGGATATTTTGACGAGCGCCGCCAGGGAGGCTTCTTCGCATCGTTCGCCGGCACTCGCGCCGAGTCCACCGGTGAGACAATCGCCCTCATGCGGCGTCATCTTAATGAGGTGGCTGCGGGGAAGTTCACCGATGAAGAAGCACAGGGAGCGCGCCGCTTCGTCTCCGCCTCTTTCGTGCACCGCTTTGGAACTTCCGCACGCGCGGTGCGCGAGTTTGCCACCGCCGAGATTCGCGGCCTGCCTCCCGACTGGCTGACGGGCTACACCCGGCGCGTCGAGGCTCTGCGGCCGGACGATCTGCGGCGTGTGGCCCGCGAGCACCTGCATCCGGATAATCTGCTCCTGGTCATCGTAGGCGATCCGGAACTGATAGATCCCGCCCCCCGGCCATGACCCGGCTGGATCAGGAGGCCGATCTGATCCGCATGACGCGGTACTATCTCGATCGCTCCTATTACAAAGAGCTGCACCGGGAGGAGTATTACGCCGCTTTTCAGCTGGCCTGTGAGTTTCTGGACATTCCCCCGCACTCGGGGATCGCTCTCGGCGTCTGGGAGAAGATCGAGGAACGCCATCTGACAGATCTCGAAGACCGCCGTGGGAGCGCGGCTGCGGAAGGAACCCCTGAAGATCCTGACCCGCGCTCCTGAAGCACCTCCGTGGCCCGGCCTAAAATTTGCTCTCCGCTAGGCTCTACCACAGCACAGCCCTCTAGGATCTCGATCCGGTGAAAGACACATTTGAGGCGACGCGAGGCCCATCGCCGCGCGCGTTGGAGCGGCTGGGGCGCAACCTGGCTTCGATCTCCGACCGCCTGCTTCCTGACCCGTTCCTGTTGGCAATCCTGCTTACGCTTGCCACAGGGGGACTCGGCATCGTCCTGGCCGGTGAGGCGCCGGGCCGCATGCTGAGGTACTGGGGAACGGGCGTGTGGGATCTGCTGGAGTTCTCCATGCAGATGTGCCTCATCCTGGTGACCGGCTACGCCCTCGCGGAGACGCCTCTCCTGAGACGGTTGATTAACTGGCTGGCCTCCCTGCCACGCAGCAGCGCAGGCGCAGCGGCGTTGGTGTGCGCCGTTGCCTGTGTCACAGGTGCTCTGCACTGGGGCCTCAGCGTCATCATGGGGGCGCTGGTAGCGCGTGACACGGCCGTGGTCGCCGCCCGGCGCGGTATCCGCATCCACTATCCACTCCTGGGGGCGTGCGGCTACGTGGGAATGTTGGTCTGGCACGGGGGGCTCTCCGGCTCGGCGCCCCTGACGGTGGCCACCGAGGGACATTTCCTTGCCGATCGGATTGGCGTTATCCCCATCGATGCAACGCTCGGGAGCCCTCTGAACCTTGCTGTTCTGGCGGCCCTCATGGTGTTTCTGCCTCTGGTGGCGTCGCGGCTGAACCCGTCTTCCCCCGAACAATGCCAGGCGGTTCCTCTCAAAATAATGAGCGCGTGGGCTGTCGCACAGCGTGGGGGGGGTCGTGCCCCCGTGCTGACGGTCGGAGAGAAGGCGGCTGACGCAAAACAGAGCGCCGGCGTGCAAAGATGGACGCTGGCCAGCTGGCTGAACACCAGTCCGTTGTTCGGGGTACTGCTGGGAGGGGCCGCCCTGGTGTGGGCGGTCGAGCTGCTGGTGGAGCGTACGGTCGCCGGAGGAACGTTCGGGATCGACCTGAATGTCCTCAACCTGATTTTTCTCTCCCTGGGGCTTCTCCTGCACGGGCGTCCCATCTCTTACGTGCGGGCGGTCGAGCGTGCTGCCGGGGCTACGGCCGGCATTATCCTGCAGTTTCCGATCTATGCAGGCATTCTCGGCATGATCCGCAGTTCGGGATTGCTCGAACTCGGCGTGGGAGCGCTGGTGGCGGCATCCACACCCGAGACCTTCCCTTTGCTGGCGTTCCTCAGCGGCGGTCTGGTGAACCTGTTCGTGCCCTCCGGTGGTGGGCAGTGGGCTGTTCAAGGAGCCATCCTCATGGAGGCGGCGGCCCGGCTCGGCGTGTCGGTTCCGAAGACGATCATGGCTTTCTCGTACGGTGATCAGTGGACCAACATGATCCAGCCGTTCTGGGCCCTGCCCCTTCTCGGGGTGATGCGCCTGCGCGCCCAGCAGGTCATGGGGTATGCCGCCGTGCTCATGCTCGCCGCCACACCGATCTTTCTTCTGGCCCTGTGGATCATGCCCGCCTGACAGCTCCCGGTAGATCCGTTCCGTAAAAGCACCAGGTTTCAGCGCTTCAGACGCTTTCCAGGGCGTCATTTTCTTGACGATCCCGTCATAAAACCAGCAGTTGCATTTTTATTTTTAATTACTTGAATATGTATTTCTATGGAACAACATTTGTATCTAAGCCGTTTTCAACTATGCATTGTTGGTATGAACGGTTTCGGGCCTGACCCGGGCCGGTCAGAGGGAACACAGCAGGGCGAGACGCTCTGGCCGGGTGCCAGTTGGAAATGCAAACGAGTGCGCGCCGCCCCGCGTGCTGGAAAGAGGTGCTTTAGAAGAGAAGCCGGGAAGCAGTTAGTAAACCTAACCCCAGAAACCACAAATTTCTATATCGAAAAAGGAGATTTTTCAATGAAGCATGGGTTGAGTTTGATTGCAATTTTTGTGCTGATGCTCTCCACGCCCGCAATGGCCAGTATCGGAGAGGGTAATACAGAAGTGGGTGTGGATTTCGGTATTACCGAGCTCGACAGCAACACGTTCGATGAGTCGGGGATCACGATGGGCATCCGTGGCGGATATCACTTCACCGACCTGTTCGAGCTCGAGGGGCAGTTCTCCTCGACCTCGGCGGACGATGAGGTGGCCGGAGTAGATTTAGATCTCGACGTGACGACGCTGTTCGTGAACGGCGTTTTCAACTTCCACCCCACCGAGGAGATTGTTCCGTACATCCTGGTGGGTATTGGAACGACCGATGTGGACGTCAAAGTAGGCGGTGTCTCAGTGGATGACAGCGCCACGGCCACGCAGATCGGTTTTGGCAGCCGGTTCTTCTTTGGACAGGCCAAGAAGGTCGCGGTGCGCGTCGAGGTGTCGTTCATCAACGAGGACACGTTCGATCAGGACTCATCCCACACGAACATCCTGGGCAGCCTGACCTGGAAGCTGGGCGCCTAGTTCCAAATCCCGGGTGGGGCTCCCGGGGCTCACGGTGCCTGTGCTAGACATCAGGAACCGTGGCCCGGGAGCAACCCCGAACCGACAGGAGGAATGAGCAATGGAACAAGAAGCAGTCGGCATGATGGGCTCAGTTTTCAGCCTGATAATGCTCGCGCTGACGGTTGTGGTCATCGCTGGCATGTGGAAAACATTCAGCAAGGCCGGTAAGCCCGGGTGGGCCTGTATTGTGCCCATCTACAACGTGATCGTGTTGTTGCAGATTGCCCGACGCCCCCTGTGGTGGTTCGTGCTTCTGCTCATCCCGGTGGTCAACCTGATCGTGTCCATGGTTCTCATGGTGGACATCGCGAAGGCTTTCGGCAAGGGAGCAGCGTTTGGGATTTTCGGTCTCGCTCTCTTCGGGTTCATTGGATTTCCCATGCTGGGCTTCGGTGACGCCCAGTACGGTGGTGGCTCGAGTCGCCCTGGTTCCCCGCTGGGATCCGGGATGGGCATGATGCCGCCGAGACCGGTTGCCACATCGGGAGTCTGATCTCCCGCATCACGGTAAGACGAAAAGCCCCGTCGCTTGCGGCGGGGCTTTTCCCTTTGTGCAGGGTTCCTTACGAAATTGCAGTAATTAGAGCTGCACCGCCGGAGAAGGTCATGTCTTTTCCGGCACCGGATAGTGGCCCTTGCGATCCCACTCCAGGAACATCTCGATACGGCTCTGGCTCACGGGCTTCCCGCAGCCCACGCCGGGGCAGTCGCGGGCGATCACCTTCTTCCACGTGTGGGGGTTGAGGTTTTCCTTCCAGAACGGAAAGGTGCGGCACTGCAGAGGCCGTGCCTCGTAGATCCGGCAGAGACCGTCCGGATCAAGGAAAACACAGCCATCGCCCCTATCCTGCAGCACACGCTCGCCGTGCACCCGGCGGGTATATCTCTTCAAGAACTCCTTGCTGCTCAGGTCGAGCTTCTCAGCGGCCCTGGCGATATCCTGCCCGGTCAGGAACACGAGTGCGTAGTCACCATGGTTGACGCAACATTTCCCGCAAGCCGTGCATTCGAAGCGCAGGCCCGTGGCGATGAAATCCTGAACAGACATGCCACCTGTTTACCAGATCCGGACCGATCTGTCGATGCTGCCAATGGGAAGTGAGAACTCTTCAGGCGGGTTCTGGGACGGTTCGGACAGCTTTACTACTAATGGGAGCCCGTTCGAATACCGTTGTGATCCGGTTCAGTGGCCGATCGAGCCGACGGTGCTGTCGACGGTGCTCTCGGAGCAGCTAAAACTCCACCGGCAGGCGCACCTTGCGTTGTTCCAGGTCGTGGTAGAGGAGGTAGCCATTCTTGCGGCCGAAGCGGTACAGGCGTGAGGTGACTTCCACGTCCTTCTTGCAGTACATCTCGATCAGATCATAGCGACCTTCCTTCCACCACTTGAGACTCTGCAGCCCGTCGGCCGTTTTGGTCTCGTTGAGCGTGGCGGCGGCGAGTGAGTTGAGCTTGAGGCGAAAGCCGAGCTTCTCCTTGATGTGTTCGAGCATGTCGAGGGTGGAAAGGCGCTTCGCGAGGTCGACATCCGTGTAGGGCCGCAGCACCGTGTAATCGAACCGCTTGACGTTGAAACCGACAACCAGATCGGCGCTCAGCAGCTCGATCAGAAGCTTCTCCACATTCTGTTCAAAGAAAACCAGGAATTTCTCCCTGTGCAGGTCGAATGTCACCGCAAGGCCGAGACCCATCTTGTCGATATGGCTCCAGCCGCCCACCTCATCGGCGCTTTTCTGAGTCTCGAGATCGAAGATCAGGATCTTTCCCTCGGGGAGACTGCCTGTGCCGCCCGTCCCGGAGGAACTTCCGCCACCCTCGGCGCCGGGGCCCGTGCCTCTGTCACTGCCACCCCCCGAACCCCCGGGTCCGAAAAGGTCACCTTGAGAGTCGGAGGCGGACAACATGCCCGGGTGCGTTCCACGGCCTCCGGCTGTGTGGAGACGTTGTGATGATTCATTGGAGGGCATGGGTTGTTCTCCCGTTATTATAAGATTTTTCGCCGGTGTTGGTTTTGCTTTTAGCGGAGTCGTCAGGGGGTGCGGCTCAATCCCCAGATCAATCTCGCCGGTGAGAGCCTCCAGGACGAACACCGCCCCCGCCTTGTCGAGCGGTTTGTTACCGTTGCCGCACTTAGGGGAGTGGATGCAGGATGGGCAGCCTTCCTCGCACGGGCAGCCACGCAATGTCTCCAGCGTCTGACGCAGCAGATCTTCGAGGGCAGCGTACGTCCTGCGCGACAGGCCGATGCCGCCGGGGTGGCCATCATAAATGAAGATCGCTGCTGATCCCACCTGTGGGTTGAGCGGATACGAAATCCCTCCCAGGTCACCGCGGTCGCAGGCAGCATAGAGGGGGGCCAGCGAGATCGCGCAGTGCTCCACGGCATGGATCGAGCCCATGAAATGATGGCCGCGGGATGTGGCGAGGGTGGTGAGAGCCTGGGGAAGCGCCATCCATAACCCTACGGTCTCGAACTGCACGGGCGGAAGGTCGAGCGTTTCCTCGCCCAGCCGCTCCTGGCTGAAAAGGCGGCGGCGCGCGTACCCCGTAACCTGCTCGGTGACACGGATGCGGCCCACGTGCAGCGTCATGGTTTCGATCGACCTTGATTCGAACTCCTCCAGGATCTCCGTCTGCTTGTCGGCCAGCGCTTCGGTGTAATAGTCGACATCGGCACGCTCCACCGTCACCTTGCGCGCATCGTGATCCATGGTGCGGACCTTGTATGCCTGGCCCTGGTGCAGGTAGATCGCTCCGGGGTGGCACTCGAAGTAAGCCCGAACCGGATCGACCGTGCCCACCAGACGGCCGGGGGGAGTCTGGATGCGGAACGCCTGGCCGGTCGAGCGTAGGCTCAGCAACCGCTGCGGCCGGCGCCGGAGCGCATACCATCGTTCCTCGGTGGCGTCGCGCACCAGGGCGTGCGTGCGTTCGAGCTCCGGAAGCATGCCGTAGATCTCGTCGCCGTAGAGTTCACGGTCGTCGGGGGTGATGGGTTGCTCGGCGCCCGCGCAGATCAGGTGGGCCCGGGCCACCTCGGGATTCGCCGGGTCGAGCACTACCGGCTCGTACCCCCGCGCCCGGAACTGATCCGGGTGCGACATGAAGTACTGATCCAGGGCGTCGGGGAGGGCGACCAGAATGGCGGCTGACTCGCGGGAGCCGCGCCCCGTGCGCCCCATGCGCTGCCAGGTGCTGACGATGCTTCCCGGGTAGCCGATGAGCAGACACAGATCGAGGCCGCCGATGTCGACCCCCAGTTCCAGCGCGCTCGTGGAGATCACGCCAGTTATTTCTCCGCGGAAGAGCCTCTGCTCGATCGCGCGGCGTTCCTCCGGAAGATAGCCGGCGCGGTAGGAGCTGATGCGTCCAGAGAGTTCCGGGTGTCCCTGCAGGACCCATGAATGGATCAGTTCGGTGATGCGGCGGGCTTTGGTGAAGGCGATCGTGCGGTGTCCGGCCAGTACCGCCTCGCTGAAAAGATGTGCTGCTGCGGTGTAGGGGCTCATGCGCAGCGCCGGGTTAAAGAACATCAGGTGGCGGATCTGGCGCGGCGCACCGCATGAGTCGATCAGCGCAAAGTCACGACCAGTGAGCAGCTGGCCGAGCTCCTGCGGGTTGGCGACCGTGGCCGAGGACGCGAAGAGCTGGGGCCGGGATCCATGTCCCGCACACACGCGCTGCAGTCGCCTGAGGACGTGGGCCATGTGGCAGCCAAAGATACCCCGGTAGACGTGGAGCTCGTCCACCACCAGATACGCCAGGTTTGACAGCAGCGACGACCACTCAGCGTGGTAGGCGAGAAGACCCAGGTGCAGCATGTCCGGGTTGGTGATCAGAAGGTTGGGAGGATTTGCGCGGATGCGCTTGCGCTCCTGAACCGGCGTGTCCCCGTCGTAAATCGCCAGACTCGGTGCTCCCGGTCCCAGATCTCCGGTGAGCTCCCGGATCGCGTCGCGCTGATCCTGCTCGAGCGCCTTGAACGGGTAGATGAGGATGGCACGGCGTGCGGGATCCTCGAGACAGCCCTGCAGGATCGGCAGCAGGTAGATGAGGCTCTTGCCGCTGGCCGTCGGTGTGACTGCCAGCACATCCCGGCCCCCGTGCGCCAGCCGCAAGGCCTGGGCTTGGTGGGAGTAAAGTTTTTCGATGCCCTGGCGCTTCAGCGCCGCCCGCAGCCGCGGATCGATCCAGGAAGGGATTGGCTTCAGCTGTGCCGGTTCAGCGGGAATGGTGTCGCGATGAACCACGCAGGGGCCCAGCTTTGGAGATGCCGCGATCGATTCGAGGAAACCGGCCACACCGGCTTCTGGCTCGGAATGGCGGAGGGCGTGGCGGGTGCGCACCCGTCGGTCTCCTCAGGAGCGATGACGACCGGCGCCGGAAGCGGACGGCTGCGGTGCTCTGGCGGGGTAGGTGAAAAAGCCATGTCCAGTCTTTCGGCCAAGGTGACCGGCGTCAACCATGCGCCGCATCAGTGGGCAGGGGCGGTACTTCGGATCGCCGTGCCCCCGCTGCAGCACCTCCATGGTGTGCAGGCAGACATCGAGACCGATCAGATCAGCGAGCGCAAGGGGCCCCATCGGGTGGTTCATCCCCAGGACCATCACCTGATCGATTGCCTCGGCGCTGGCAACACCTTCCATGAGCGCGAAGGTAGCCTCGTTGATCATCGGCATCAGGACGCGGTTGGAGACGAATCCCGGGAAGTCATGCACCTCGACGGCAGTTTTGCCCATGCGCACGGCCAGATCGCGGGTGGCCGCGAACGTTTCATCGGAAGTGGCCTGGGCGCGGATGATCTCCACCAGCTGCATGGCCGGCACCGGATTGAAGAAGTGCATGCCGATGATCCGATCGGCGCGCCCGGTTGCGGCAGCGATGCGGGTGATCGAGATCGAGGAAGTGTTGCTCGCCAGGATGACGTCCTTCCTGCACTCGCGGTCGAGCTCAGCAAATATCTTTTGCTTCAGGTCTTCGGTCTCCGGCGCTGCCTCGACGACGAAGTCGGCATCTGCAGCTTCCTTCAGGGTGGAGGCGAACCGGACACGCGCCAGGATCCGGTCGCGTTCGCCGGCGGGAATTTTCCCTTTGTCAACGCCGCGCTGCACGCCCGAGGTGATGCGCTGGCGCCCGGTTTCGGCGGCTTTGCGGTCGACCTCGACGATCAGGACCTCGATCCCCGACACTGCGGCAACCTGGGCGATACCGGCGCCCATGGTTCCGCTACCGATGATTGCAAGCTTGTCTGCAGCCGCCATCAACGGGCCCTTTCAATCGCCATGGCCACGGCGTTTCCTCCGCCCAGGCACAGGGTCGCCAGGCCCCGCCTGGCGCCGCGCCGCTTCATGAGGTGCAGCAGCGTGGTCAGGACGCGGCCACCGCTGGCTCCGATCGGATGCCCCAGAGCCACCGCGCCACCCTGAACGTTCACACGCTCTTCATCGAGTTTGAGCTCGCGCACCAGCGCCACGAGCTGTGCCGAGAAAGCTTCATTGATTTCGATCAGGTCGACCTCTTTGAGCGACCAGCCGGCCCGTGCCAGGCAGAGCTTCATGGCTTCGAGCGGCGCCATCATGATCAGCGATGGCTCGATGCCACTGGTGGCGTGGGCCACAATCTCACCCAGGGGTTCGACACCGGAGCGTTTGGCCTGCTCCGGTGTGGCCACGACCACGGCCGCAGCACCGTCGTTCACTCCCGGCGAGTTTCCTGCCGTCACCGTGCCATTCTCCTTGAAGGCCGGCTTGAGGCGGGCGAGGGCCTCCATGGAGGTGTCGCGCCGCATCGTCTCGTCCGTATCAAAATTCAGCGGCGGCTTCTTGCGCTGCGGCACCTCGACGGGAACGATCTCATCGCGGAAGTGTCCGGCTTCGGTCGCCTCGATGGCGCGCTGGTGGCTGCGCACAGCCCAGGCGTCCTGCTCCTTACGGCTGATCCGGTATTTCTCGGAGATCACCTCGGCAGTGCAGCCCATGTGGTAGTTCTCGTAAGCCTCCCAGAGCCCGTCGTGGATCATGACATCGACCATGTCAGCGTGACCGAGCCGGTAGCCCTCTCGGGCGCCACGCAGCAGGTACGGCGCACGGCTCATGCTCTCCATGCCGCCCGCCACAATGACCCCGGCATCGCCCAGCCGCACGGCCTGGGCGGCCAGCATCACCGCCTTGAGGCCGGATCCGCAGACCTTGTTGATGGTGAGCGCGCCGACGGTCACGGGCAGCCCAGCTTTGAGGGCGGCCTGGCGCGCCGGGTTCTGGCCGACCCCGGCCTGAAGGACGTTGCCCATGATGACCTCGTCGACCGCGTCCGGCTCGAGGCCGGCGCGCTTGACGGCCTCGCGCACGACGATGGATCCGAGTTCGGGGGCCGTGAACGACTTCAGGGTCCCCAGGAAGCGACCCACCGGTGTTCTCACGGCGCTGAGAATGACGGGATGGGCGTTGTTCGCCATCGATTACTCCTCCGGGAAGGTGCCAGGTGCGCGCGAGGGAGAAGAACGGGCGGATTATAGCACGCGGAAAATCAGCGTCCTGCCGCAGGCCGCGGGAGACATCCGGTGAGCGCCAGGATCGTGTCTATGCGGACTTCCGGCGCTGCAGGTGTCCCATTACTTCGAAGATGGTGCGCATGCCCACGAACGAGGTCAGGTCGTTGACGTCCAGTGGGGGTGCGATCTCCACGAGTCCCATCGAGCGGATCGGAAGCTTGTCGAACAACCGCTCGATCAGCGTGAGGAACTCTCTCGACGACAAGCCACCCGGTTCGGGGTACCCGGTGCCCGGTGCCGCGGACGGGTCGAGGGCGTCGATGTCGATGTCGAGGTAGATACGCGACAGACCGGACAGGCGTTCCGCCACCTCGCCCACCACATCGTCGAGATCACGTCGAGCCATCTCCTTGGCGGTGATCATCCGCAAACCGGCGCGACTGGCATATTCGACCTCCACGTCGCAGACGGAGCGAATGCCAAGGCTGATGATCCGCTCCGGGCCCACGTGGCTGAGCTCAGCCGCGCGGCGCAGCGGACAAGCATGCGACAGGCGATCGCCGGCGTAGATCTCGAACAGATCGGGATGAGCGTCGATGTGCACGATTCCAAACGGTTCGCACCAGCGCTGCGCCACCGAGCGGTGCAGGGGAACGCTGACGGAATGATCCCCGCCCAGCCCGATCAGGAAAGACTCTTTGGGAAGCTTCGACAGCCGCGAAGCCACGGCCTCGAAATAAGCATGTGTCGGCTCGGAGGGTTCCAGATCACCGAGGTCGGCGATCTTCAGGTCGCGAAGGATCATGCCATCCTCGGTCACCGCCGAACCGAGGGTGGAGACCTGCCGCACTCGCGCCGGCCCCGCGGCCGCGCCGCGGCGGAACGACACGCCGCCGTCGTAGGGCAGGCCGACAATGACCAGATCGGCCAGTTCGGGATCGACTGCATTCTCCAGGAGCCCCCCCCACGGGTGCCTGTGAAGAGGGTGCAGGATCTCGTCCGTCAGGCTCATACCGGTCTCGTTCTTTCCACCGGATCAGATACGTCGACGCCCCGGGATGTCAAGGAAGCAATGCCTTGACGCTCGTTCCGGAGCGGGCGTAGAATCAATCAGTACTCCTTGGACAGGCCGCCCCGAATCGATTCAGCAACCCCGGGGTTCCGGCGGGTCCGGTGAGAGGAGGAGGATCCATGAAGGTTGGCGACTGGGACATGAGACCGGTCCGCCGTCGGCGCCCCGCCAAGGAAGAGCCGTTGGCGGACGACCTGCGCGTCGAGTCGATGGTGGCCTACCGGGACAACAAGCGCGTCATGCTGCACCGCGTGATCAAGCGCCATCCGGACGGCCGCCAGGAGACGTTCATCATCCGCGTGGCGCCGCCCGGCCTGGACAAGGGCCACTGAGGCCCGCGCCCTGGCGTAACAGGGCCGCGACCTCCTCGATTCCCTCGATCGAATCGATCACATACCGGCGCCCCGAGCGCGTGCGTACCACGAGCGTGCCCGCTCCCGGCAGAGTTCCCGTGCGCCTGGCGCGCTGAAGCTCGCGCACCTCCTCGACCTCGTCCCATCGCAATAGTCGCGTCCCACCGATCCGTAACCTCTCTCTCCACAGGTTACGAAAGCGGACGCCGGTTGCATCAACCACAATCCGATCCCCGAAGTTGACCGCCACCGCGGCGAGACTGAGCAGAAGCAGCAGGCCGCAAACCAGAGCTCCGCCCAGCATCCCGTCGGCGGGAGGTTGCAGGATGGTGAGCGCCATCAGGCAGGAGAACAGGGCGGCTGCGGCCGCAGATAGCAGGCGTGCGCCCAGAGTGCGCCGGAAGATGCGCTCCGAGAGAGTCGCTGCCATCTACCCGGGTGGCCAGGACAGACGCCTGCCGCCCAGCACATGGAAATGGATGTGGAAGACAGCCTGGCCGGCCGCCTCCTGGCAGTTGGCCACCAGACGGTAACCCTCGTCCGCGTGGCCCAGCTCTTTGGCAATCTCGGTGGCTTTCAGGATCAGGTGGCCCGCCAGATCGCGATCCTCTCTCCCCAGATCGTTGAGCGTGGGGAGATGCTTCTTGGGAATGATGAGAACGTGGGTGGGAGCCTGGGGATTGATGTCGTGAAACGCCAGGACCTGCTCGTCCTCGTACTGCACCCTGGCGGGGATTTCCTTGCGGATGATCTTGCAGAACAGACAGTCTTTCATGCGCCAACACCCCTGGTTTTCCCGGCGGCCGCCGTCCATGTGCGTGACTGCGGGCGGGAATTCACGACCGGCGATCAGGCCGAAGGATACGGTGGCCCCGGTAGCCGCTCAATCGCGGCGCCCAGCCCTGCAAGCGTGCCCTCGATCGATTCGTAGCCCCGATCAATATGATACACCCGGTCCACCCAGGTCTCCCCCGATGCCGCCAGCCCGGCAAGAACGAGGCTGGCGCTGGCACGCAGGTCTGTCGCCATCAGTTTCGTGCCCTCGAGCGGAGTTGGTCCGCGCACCACCGCATGCCGGCCGGTAACCCGGATGTCGGCTCCCATGCGCTGCAGCTCTGCCACATGCATGAATCGGTTCTCGAAGATTGTTTCGGTGATGATGGCGCTGCCCCGCGCCTGGGTCATGAGCGCCATGTACTGCGCCTGTAAATCGGTCGGAAAGCCCGGATGGGGCGCGGTGCGAACGTCGTGGGCTTGAAGTGGTTCCTGGGCCTCGAGAAGAAGCGAGTTCTCAGCACGCTCGATGCGGCAGCCGCAACGCTCCAGAAGATCCGTGGTCGAGATCAGATCGGCGGGCCGGCACCCCTCGACACCCACCCGCCCCCCGGTGATGGCGCCCGCCATCAGGAACGTGCCGGCGACGATCCGATCCGGCAGGATGGAGTGTTCGGCTCCGCCGAGCTGCTCCACTCCCTGAATGTGGATGACGTCGCTTCCGTCTCCCTCGATGTGCGCCCCCATACGGCGCAGCAGGTCGGCCAGATCGGAGACCTCTGGCTCGGCGGCGCAGTTGCGAAGGACGGTTTCTCCCCTGGCAAGGGTGGCGGCCATCATCAGGTTCTCGGGACCGGTAACGCTCACGCCGGGAAACGGGAACTGGGCTCCCCGCAGGTGCGCACACCGGGCTTCGACATACCCATGCTCGAGCCGGATCTCGACTCCCAGCCGCCGCAGCCCGGCGATGTGCATGTCGATCGGTCTGGCCCCGATGGCACAGCCTCCCGGTAGGGAAACCCGGGCGCGGCCGAACCGGGCCACCAGAGGCCCCAGGCACAGGACCGAGGCGCGCATCCTCTTGACCAGATCGTACGGAGCCTCAGGCTCGGGGACGTCGAGAGCTTCCAGGCGCCAGGATCGGGTTCCCGGGTGCTCGACTTTGACCTGCAGGTGGGAGAGCAGGCGTCCCATGGTGCCGATGTCGCGCACCTCGGGCACGTTCTCGAGAGCCACCGGCTGGTCGGTGAGCAGGCACGCCGCCATGGCCGGCAGGGCGGCATTCTTTGCCCCTCCGACCCGCAGGCGCCCCTCCAGGCGGCATTTACCTTTGATGCGGAGTCGGTCCATTGGACTGTGTGAGGGTGGTTCGCGGGTTACCGGGTGATTGACAGTGGCACGGCCGCATCCCATGGTATGCCAGCCACCGCAGAGGGTTCAATGCTCCCCGTTGACGGGGTATTCTGTAAGTTGTTATAATCAATAGGCTTTTCTCGCTATGCGGGCAGGCCTTCCGGCGACCCGCGGACCCCGGCCATCAGGAGAGACCACGACCGTGCCGATATACGAATACGAGTGCACCCGTTGTAGCCACCGCTTCGAGGTGATCCAGAAGTTCTCAGACCCTCCAAAGAAAAGCTGTCCGGAATGCAGGGCCAAAGTGCGCAAGCTGATCTCGGCTCCGGGCATCCAGTTCAAGGGCACCGGATGGTACATCACCGACTACGCCCGCAAGGGATCTTCATCTCCTGATGCGACTGAATCAAACGGTGGTTCAGCGGAAAAGTCGAGTTCTTCCTCCGAAACGTCCGGCAGCACCAAGAAGGAGAGCGCCGGCGACTCAAAGAGCAAGCGCGCTCCCCGGCGCGCTGTGTCACGGCGTCGCGGCCGCCGGCGCTGATCGCCTGCCGGATTCCACAGGGGCGTTCCCACTCAGCTCCGAGTCTTCTTTTTTGTCTTCTTCTTGCTCTTGGGATTGAGATCGAGCGATCTCAGATAACGCCGGAAGGCCGTCCTGAGATCGGGACGCTTGAGCGCGAGATCGACGGTGGCACGCAGAAAGTCCTGTTTGTTCCCCGCATCGTAACGGGTGCCCTCGAAGCCGTAGGCGTAGATGGGCCGCCGGTGCAAGAGCCCTTTCAGGCCGTTGGTGAGCTGGATCTCGCCGGCCCGGTCGGCCGCAGTGCGCTCCAGGTGGTCGAAAATCTCGGGCGTCAGGATGTAGCGCCCGATGATGGCCAGGTTCGAGGGCGCCTTGGAGGGATGAGGTTTCTCCACCAGGTTGGTTACCTTGTAGACCGACTCCTCGATCTCCTGTCCCGCGATGATGCCGTAAGACCCCACACGGTCCATGCTGACCGGCTCGACCGCGAGAATGGTGGCGCGGAAACGGTTGAAGGCGCGGATGAGCTGCTTCATGCAGGGCACACGGGAGTCGATCACGTCATCCCCGAGGAAGACCGCGAACGGCTCGTCACCAATCAGGTGCCGCGTCACCAGGACAGCGTGGCCGAGCCCAAGAGCTTCTTTCTGGCGCACGTAAGTGATCTGAGCGAGATCGGATATCCGCCGCACCTGCTTGAGCTGCTCGTAGCGGCCCCGTTGCTCGAGGACCCGCTCGAGCTCATAGGAGACGTCAAAGTGATCCTCAATCGAGTTCTTGCCGCGGCCCGTGACGATGATGATGTGATCGATACCGGAGGCCACGGCCTCCTCGACCACGTACTGAATAATCGGTTTGTCCACCAGAGCCAGCATCTCCTTGGGCTGCGCCTTGGTGGCGGGGAGGAATCGGGTCCCCAGACCGGCGGCGGGGAAAACTGCTTTGCGGATCACGAGAGTCTGGGTGCTCGAGGATGAGTCAGCGGGCCAAAGAAGGCGAATTATAGCACAGCAGTTGTTCGCGTGCGGGGACCTAACTCCGTGTCAGTGAAGGCTATCTCCTTGACGCACCGGATCTTGTTGACTAGACTCTGGCCGCATGCTCGACCTTGCCTACGTGCGGTCCAACCTGGAGGAGGTGGCGGCACGACTCTCCCGGCGCGGCATCGAGATGCCGGTCGCCCAGTTCAGTGAACTCGAACAGGGCCGCCGCAAGCTGGTGCACGAGGCGGACGACCTGAGGGCGCGGCGTAACAAGGAGAACGAGTCAATCGCTGCCGCCAAGCGCGCCGGACAGGATCCATCCGATCGGTTCAAAGCGCTGCGCGAGGTTTCTCAGCGCATCAAAGATCTCGAAGCCCGCACCCGCGAAGCGGACGAACGTCTCAAAGACCTGCTGCTGTCATTTCCCAATCTCCCGGATTCCGTCGTACCAGACGGCAGCACGAGCGACGACAACCCGGTGCTCCGGGAGATCGGCAAGAAGCCCGTGTTTGACTTCGAGCCCAGCCCCCACTGGGAGATCGGCCCCGCTCTCGGCATTCTGGATTTCGAGCGTGCCGCAAAGGTAGCCGGCGCACGGTTCACCGTTTCGTTCGGCGCCGGGGCCCGGCTGGAGCGGGCTCTCATGAACTTCATGCTCGACGTGCACACCGGCGAGCACGGCTACACGGAGGTTCTGCCTCCGTTCATGGCCAACTCGGCCAGCATGACGGCGACCGGCCAGCTCCCCAAGTTCGCCGAGGACCTCTTCCACATTGACAAGACCGACCTTTACCTCGTGCCGACGGCCGAGGTGCCCGTTACCAACCTGCACCGCGACGAGATCCTCGACGCAGAGCAGCTGCCGATCTCATACACCGCCTACACGCCCTGCTTCCGAAGCGAAGCCGGCTCTTACGGCAAGGACGTGCGCGGCATGATTCGCCAGCACCAGTTCAACAAGGTCGAGCTGGTGAAGTTCACCCGACCCGAGGATTCTGCGGCTGCGCACGAGCAGCTCACCCGTGACGCCGAGGAGATTCTCAAGCGCCTGGGCCTGCACTACCGCGTTGTGGAGCTGTGTTCCGGAGATCTCGGTTTCGCGGCGGCACGTACCTACGATCTGGAAGTATGGATGCCTCCGCAGAAGGAGTACCGTGAGATCTCCTCCTGCTCCAACTTCAACGATTTTCAGGCTCGCCGCGGCGGGATCCGCTTCCGGCGCGCTCCGAAATCAAAACCCGAGTTTGTACATACCCTCAACGGCAGCGGCCTGGCAATAGGACGCACCGTGGCCGCCATCCTGGAGAACAACCAGCTCGCGGACGGAGACGTCTCCGTTCCCGAAGTCCTCCACCCGTACATGGGAGGGCTGGATGTGCTGAAATCGTCTTCCGCCTGAGTGCCCGCTCCGTGCGGAAACCATCTCTTGGCTGGAGTTCCCGCCGGTGAACGCCTCGGTCGCGGCCGCAGTCTGCATCGCGCTCTACATCGTGGGGTATCGCTATTACGGCGGCTACCTGGCGAGGCGCGTGTTCCGCCTGGATCCGGCCCGGGTCACCCCGGCCCACCGATTCAAGGACGGCATCGATTACCTCCCCTGCAACCGCAACATGCTGTTCGGGCACCACTACGCCTCGATCGCCGGGCTCTCGCCGATGCTCGGCCCGGCCATCGCGGTCATCTGGGGCTGGCTGCCGGGGATGCTCTGGGTGGTCCTGGGGACGATCCTCATCGGCGGCGTTCACGACTTCGGCTGCCTGGTGCTCTCCATGCGCTCGAAGGGCGAGTCGATCGGCACGCTCGTGGAGCGCATCATCGGGCCCCGCGCCCGGCCGCTGTTCCTCATATTGATCTTCTTCCTCGTCGCCGTGGCCATGGGGCTGTTCGTGCACGTGGTCTCCACCCTGTTCACGGAGGCGTTTTATCCCGAGGCGGTCCTGCCCACTGGATCCCTGATGATCATCGCCGTGGTCATGGGTCTTCTCCTTTACCGGGCACGCCTGCCCTTGCGCTGGGTCACTCTGGGTGGCTTTGTCGTCATGCTTCTGTGCGTCTACGGAGGGCTTTACGTGCCTGGGCCCGATCTGTCGGTGGGATCCTGGACCGGGATTCTGCTCACCTACGCGCTGGCGGCGTCGGTGCTGCCGGTCTGGCTGCTTCTGCAACCGCGTGACTTCATCAACTCGCTGCTCCTCTACCTCGGCCTGGGGGCCATGTACACGGGATTCTTTCTACTGCGGCCGGAGTTTGACGCCCCGATGCTGCAGACACAGGCCCAGGGGGCGCCGCCGTTCATTCCGTTCGTCTTCATCACCATTGCCTGCGGAGCCATCAGCGGATTCCATGGCCTGGTCTCCTCGGGCACGACCGCCAAGCAGATCAGCAGCGAAGGGGATGCCCGGTTCATCGGCTATGGCGGTATGATCGGCGAATCTCTCCTCGGGCTGATCGCCGTTCTGGGGTGCACCGCGGGTTTTCTCTCTCCCGAGAAGTGGCAGCAGCACTACAGCCAATGGGAGGGTGGACTGGCGCACAACATGCGTGCCTTCATCGATGGCACCAGCCTTTTCATCAACCAGGTCGGCATCCCGATGGAGCTGGCGAAGGCGTTCGTGGCGCTGGTGGCCGTCTCGTTCGCTCTCACGACGCTCGACAGCGCCACGCGGTTACTGCGCTACAACATCGAGGAGGTGGCCGCCACGCTCAAGCAGCCGTGGCTCGGTAACCGGTTCCTGGCATCGATCCTGGCGGTGATTGCTATCGGGTTCTTCGCCTTCTTCGAAGTGGACGGCAAACCTGCCGGCGTCATCCTGTGGGTAATCTTCGGCACCTCGAACCAGGTCCTGGGAGCCCTGTCGCTTCTGGCCATCACCCTGTACCTGATGCAGCGCCGCGCGCCGTTCATGTGGACGCTCGTGCCGATGGTCTTCATGCTGCTGACCACTCTGGCCGCCGTGGGCTCCCAGGTGAAGGGTTTTATCCAGAAAGATCAGCTGCTTCTGACGCTCGTCGGCCTCGGCATCCTGGGGTTGACCGTCTGGGTCTGTGTCGAGGCTGCCCTGAGGCTCCGGCAGATGCGCCTCGAGCGCGCCACAGGCACGGCCCCTACCGGCTCCGAGTGAGCTCTCCGGATTTCTCCCGCAGCGGTGAAGCCACGAGGCGCGTCAGATCCCGACAGCCGGTGTGCCCGTGTCGCTGCAGGTGGTAAACTCGTTGGCCGGAGGGGTGGCCGAGCGGTTGAAGGCGGCGGTCTTGAAAACCGCTGACGGTCAAAAGCCGTCCGTGGGTTCGAATCCCACCTCCTCCGCCACATTGATCGGCGCATCTTCCGGTTTCAGTCAGCCGAGAGTAAGAGTTTCTCGCTCGCGGACGCCCTCTCCGAGCCCGGAAAGGGTTGAAGGCGGAATAATCGTTCTACTGTAGCCAGTTATCGAGCTATAATCCAAGCTACAGACGCACGCAACCGCATATTTCCGGGAAGAAGGTTCGGCCCGGAGCATCCTCTTCGTTCTGCCTGCCGTAACTCAAGCTGATTGCAGAAGCGGGGCGGGTGGCTTAGCCGCCGCGGTGCTGGATAGCCTGTCCGGGTTTGAAGGCACTCCGGGTAGCCGGCCCGCCGGATTGGGCAATGGCCGGCAGATCCGATAGAATTTTTGGGATTTCTCGCGGCTCGGGAGAGAGACCTTTGGTCCAGCGAAAATTGAACCTCATTCACCGGGTGGGGATCGGTGTGTCGGCCCTGCTCGTGATGTCCATTCCCGCGGGCGCGCAAGATCAGGCTGTGGAGAGTAAGCTGGAGATCCCGACGGTTCCGGTTCGCTACACCGTCGTCCGCGAGCACTTGGTTCGGCGCACCATCCAGCTTCCGGGCACGGTTGAATCGCGGACCCGCAGCCTCATCGCCAGCGAGGTTCCCGGCCTCGTCACGGAGCTCAAGGTGCGGGAGGGGGAGGGTGTGCGCAAGGGGCAGGCGCTCCTGAAGCTGCGCACCACATCGCTGGAGCTCCGGTTGAAGGCGGCCCAGGCCCAGCTCAAGGAGGCTGAGTCGCGGCAGAGCTTGGCCGAGCGCAGCCTGGGCCGGGCCCGCGAGCTGTTCGATTCCCAGGCCTTCTCACAGCAGCAGCTGGACGAATCGTTCTATGAGTTCAGTGCCTGGCAGGGGCGTGTAGAAACGCTGCAGGCCCAGATCGCGCAGATCGAATTTGACGTCAAGCGCAGCACCATCCGTGCGCCCTTCGATGGTGTCATCGTCGCCCGCCACACTGACGTGGGCGAATGGCGGGGTGAGGGGGACGCGGTGCTCGAGATCCTGTCGCTTGATGCTCTGGAGGTGAACGTCGAGGTGCCGGAGCGGTACTTCGGGAGCCTGAAGCTGGGGGTGAGTGTGGCCATTACCTTCGAAGCGCTTCCGGATCTGCTCGTCGAGGGTGATGTCAGGGCCATCATTCCCCGGGCCGATCCGCAGGCCCGCACCTTCCCGGTCAAGATTCGTATTCCCGACGCGGATCGACGGGTGGGGGTCGGCATGCTCGCCGGGGTCTCTCTTCCGGTGGGTGAGTCGTACCGTGCCACGGTGGTTCCCAAGGATGCGGTGGTGGCGCAGGGCCCGGGCCGGGCCGTCTACATGCTGAACGGTGGCGACGTGGCCAGCCTGGTGCCCGTGAGAACGGGAGCCGGCGTGGGCCCCTGGATCGTCATCGAGGGGGACGTGCGTGCCGGACAGAAAGTGATCGTCCGGGGTAACGAACGTCTGTTTCCCGACCAGCCGGTGCGTGCCGAGCCGTTGGAGTACCCGGAGCCATGACGATCATCAAGAGCTGCATCCGCTACCCCGTGTCCACGGCGGTGGGCGTCATCCTGATCGTTCTATTTGGCGGAATAGCGCTGGTCCGGTTGCCGGTGCAGCTCACGCCGAACGTCGACAAGCCGGTCATCACGATAGAAACGATCTGGCCCGGTGCCAGCCCGCTCGAGGTGGAGCGGGAGATCGTCGACGAGCAGGAGGAGCAGCTCAAGTCGCTCGAGGGGCTGATCAAGATGGAGAGCACCAGCCGCGACAGCGCCGGTGACATCAAGCTGCGCTTCCAGGTTGGCACCGACATCGATAGCGCCCTGCTCAAGGTGTCGAACCGGCTCAACCAGGTGCAGGAGTATCCCCGGGACGCCGAGAAGCCGGTGATCCGCAGCGCCGATGGCGGAGCCGACGCCCGCGCCATCGCCTGGTTTGCCCTCCTGCCCACTGAAGAGAACGGCTTCGAGGGGGACATGTCGACCCTCTTCGACTTTGTCGATGACTTCATCAAGCCTGAGTTCGAGCGCGTGCCGGGGATCGCCACCGCCAACATCTACGGCGGGCGCAAGCGTGAGATGCACGTCATCGTCGACCCGGCCCGGCTGGCGGCGCGCAACGTCACCCTGAACGACCTGGCTGCGGCGCTCGATCGCGAGAACCGCAACTACAGCGCTGGTGACTTCGACGAAGGGAAGCGCCGCTACACGGTGCGCACGGTCGGCGAGTACCGGAGTGCCGAAGACATCGAGAACGTCGTCATCGCTGTGCGCAACGGCGTGCCGATTTTCCTGCGGGATGTTGCCGAAGCCAATCTCGGATACCGTAAAACCCGGGGCATGATGTTTGAATTCGGTAAGCGCGCCATGGCGATGAATGCCGTCAAGGAGCCGGATTCCAATCTCCTGGAGGTAATGGCAGGTCTCAAGGAGGCTATGAAGACTCTCAACGAGAATCTCCTCGAGCCGCGCGGCCTGACTCTCCGCCAGGTCTACGATCAAACTGACTACGTCAACAGTGCCATCAATCTGGTAAGCACGAGCCTTCTCATCGGCGGCGTCCTGGCGATGCTGGTTTTGATTCTCTTCCTGCGAAGTTTCAGCAGCACCCTGGTCATCTCGGCGGCCATTCCAATCAGCATCATCGGCACGTTCCTGATGATGTCTTGGTTTGATCGCAGCATCAACGTCATCAGCCTGGCGGGGCTGGCGTTCGCGGCTGGCATGGTGGTGGACAACTCGATCGTGGTGCTCGAGAACATTTATCGGCACCGGCAGATGGGGAAATCCGGCGCCACGGCAGCGTTCGATGGCGCCCGCGAAGTCTGGGGAGCCGTGCTCGCCAGTACCCTGACCACGATCGCGGTCTTCGTTCCGGTGGTCTTCATCCAGGAGGAGGTCGGCCAGCTATTCGGTGACATCGCCGTTGCCATCAGCTGTGCGGTCGGTCTGAGCCTCATCGTGGCGATCACGGTCATTCCCAGCCTCTCTGCAAAAATCCTGCGTACCGTGGACGAGGATGAAGACCAGCACGGATTCCATAGCCTGTGGGGCGTCGTGAATCTTGCCCGTGGGCTCAACCGCCGTATCACAGATACCGTTTCCTGGATCAATAGCTCCACAGTACGGTGTGTCGCGGTCGTGCTCATCTTCACGCTCAGTGCGATCGGGTTGAGCTGGGTTTTGACACCCAAAGCGGATTACCTTCCGACCGGTAACCAGAACTTCCTGTTCGGGATCGTGTTGCCGCCTCCCGGTTACAACGTCGCTGAAGTGGCTTCACTGAACGACGTCTACAACGAAGAGCTGTCCTATCTATGGGAGCATCCCGCGGGGTCGCCGGAAGCCGAGGCACAGCCGGGTGGCGGGGTCGAGGATTTCTTCTTCGGGATGTGGAGAAACATGGTGTTCATGGGGGCTAGCGCCAACGATCCGATGCGCGTGGGGGAGCTGCGGTCCGAATTCCAGCGTGTCACAGACGAGGTGCCCGGCGCCATCTCCCGGTTCCAGCAATCGAGCATCTTCGATGAAGGGCTCGGTGGCGGCAGGAGCATTGAAATTCAGATCGTAGGCCCGGACCTGGAGCATCTCATGGGTCTGGGGAAAGAGGTCTTCGCCAGAGCGCAGACGAGCCTTCCCACGGCGCAGGTCTTTCCGCTGTCGAGCCTGGATCTGGACAACCCCGAGCTGCAGCTCACGGTTCACCGACGGCGGGCCGCGGAGCTGGGTCTCTCGAACCGGGATCTCGGCTTTGCGATCAGCGTCCTCGTGGACGGCGCCAAGGCGAGCGATTACAAGCACGAAGGCAAGGAGATCGATCTCAGGGTGATGGCGCGAAAGGGAGCCACGCACCGCACCCACCTGATCGAGCAGATGCCGATCGCAACGCCGGACGGACGTCTCGTGACGCTGGGCTCCGTTGTTGACGTGGAACTCACCCGGGGCCCGGTGCAGATCGTGCACCGAGAGCGGCAGCGCGCCATCAGCATCGCCGTGATGCCGTCGGAAACGATGGAACTCGAGATTGCCATCGACACGCTGAAGGCTGACGTCATCGGCCCGATGCGGGCGGAGGGCAAGCTGGGCGGCCTTTACCGGACGACGTTCACGGGCAGCGCCGAGAAGCTCTCGGAGGCCGCCACGGCCCTCAAATGGAACCTCCTGCTCGCCCTGGCGATCACCTATCTCCTCATGGCCGCACTGTTCGAGAGCTTCCTCTACCCGCTTGTCATCATGTTCAGCGTGCCGCTCGCCGCCTTTGGCGGATTCCTCGGGTTGAAAGCGGTTAACGTGTTCCTGACGTTCCAGCCGCTCGACGTGCTCACGATGCTCGGCTTTATCATCCTCGTTGGCACCGTGGTCAACAACGCCATCCTGATCGTCCACCAGTCGCTCAACCATATGCGCGAGGAAGGGATGGATCCGCGTGAGGCCATCCGCGCTGCGGTCAGCAACCGCGTGCGCCCCATCTTCATGAGCATCGGCACCTCGTCTCTCGGCATGATGCCGCTCATCCTGTTCCCGGGTGCCGGCTCCGAGCTGTATCGCGGCATCGGTGGAGTCGTCGTGGGTGGCCTCATCGTATCGACCGTGTTCACCCTCTTTCTGGTTCCCGCAGTCTTCAGCCTGGCGCTAGACGTTCGCACGGCCCTCGCATCGACGCTGAGGGGAATGGCCTCACCCGTCCGGCGCCCCGCCGCCCGGGACGAGTCGGCTGGCTAGCCGGCGTCCGGCGCCGCTCCCGCCCTCTCTCATCAACTCAAACAAGTACTGCGCCAGCTCCGCGCTGGGGAGCATTGCAAAAGTGGCCCGATCCGAGGACCGGGTGAAGCGCTTACTCGAAGGAGGGGGGAAGCTCGAACCCGAGGTTCCGCAGTGCGAAGGCCCAGCGGTCCGCGATCTCGTCGATGACCTTGGCGGTGGGCTTGCCGGCGCCGTGTCCGGCCTTCGTCTCGATGCGGATCAGGGTGGGTGCCGGGCCGGCGTGGGCCGCCTGCAACGCGGCAGCGAACTTGAAGCTGTGGGCTGGCACGACGCGGTCATCGTGATCGGCGGTGGTGACAAGGGTGGCGGGATAGTGCGTGCCCGGCTTCAAGTTGTGAAGCGGCGAGTATGCGTAAAGGGCCCGGAACTCCTCCGGATCATCCGAGGATCCGTAATCGGAAGTCCAGGCCCAGCCGATCGTGAACTTGTGGTAGCGGAGCATGTCCATCACGCCGACGGCGGGAAGCACCACGCCGAACAGGTCCGGGCGCTGGTTCATGCAGGCGCCGACCAGAAGGCCCCCGTTGCTCCCCCCCCCTACGGCGAGCTTCGGTGTGTATGTGTATCCGTTCTCGATCAGCCACTCGGCCGGTTCGTTAAAATCGTCAAACACGTTCTGCTTCTGGAGCTTTGTGCCCGCCTGGTGCCAGGTCTCGCCGTACTCTCCGCCGCCCCGCAGATTGGGAACCGCGAACACACCGCCCATCTCCATCCACACGAGGGCTGAGATGGAAAACGCGGGCGTCATCGAGACGTTGAAGCCGCCGTACCCGTACAGATAGGTGGGGTTGTCGCCGTCGAGCTCGATCCCCTTGCGGTGGGTGATGAACATCGGCACCCGGGTGCCGTCCTTGCTGGTGAAGAAAACCTGGTGGGTTTCATAAACGCCGGGGTCGAAGGCGACCTCCGGGCGGCGGAAAACGCTGCTGCGGCCGTTCTCGAAATCATAGCGGAAGATGGTCGACGGTGAACTGTAGCTGGTAAACGCGTAGAAGGTCTCCCGGTCGCTGCGCCGGCCCGGGAAGCCCATGGCGGTGCCAGTGCCGGGAAGCTGGAGTGCCTTCTCGAGGCGGCCGTCCAGTGTGTGGAGCCTCACCTCCGACGTGGCGTCCTTGAGGTAGAGGACCACGAAGCGATCGGCGATGACGGTAGCGCCCTCCATCGTCGCCTCGGTCTGCGGGACGACCTCGGTCCAGTTATCCCGTGCGGGCCGGTGGATATCGATCCCGATGATGCGCTGGCGGGGCGCGTCGAGATCGGTCTGGAACCAGAACAGCGATCCCTCGTTTCCGAGGAAGCTGTAAGAGGCATCGAAGTCAGCGAGCAGCTCGACGAACTCCCCGTTATTCTTCAGATCCCGGTAAAAGATACCGTTCCTGGGATCCGTTCCCTGAGACACGTGCAGGATCAGGTACTGGCCGTCCTCGGTCACATGGCTGTCGAAGCCCCACTCCTTCTCATCCGAACGCTCGTAGATCAACGGGTCCTGGCTCTGAACGGTACCGATACGATGGAAGTAAAGCTTCTGGTAGTAGTTCGCCTCCTGGTACATGGAATCGGGATCAGGCTCATCGTAACGACTGTAGTAGAACCCCGACCCATCCACGTTCCAGGCAGCGTCCGAGAACTTGATCCACTTGAGATGGTCGGAGAGGTCCTTGCGCGTGGCCACGTCCCGGACCCTGAACTCCTTCCAGTCCGAGCCGGCGCCGGAGAGGCCGTAGGCCATGTGGTCTCCGTCGCGGCTGATGGCGATCATCGTCAGGGCGACCGTGCCGTCCTTCGAGAGCTTGTTAGGATCGAGCAGAACCTGCGGTTCGGCCTCCAGGCTCTCGCTCGTGTAGAGAACGCTCTGGTTCTGTAGGCCGTCATTGCGCGTGTAGAAGTAGCGCCCGCCGCGGGAGAACGGCACGCCGTAGCGCTCGTAATCCCACAGCTTCTCGAGACGCTGGCGAATCTGTTGGCGTTCCGGGATGGTCTCGAGGTAGCCGAAGGTGACCTGGTTCTGTGCCTTGACCCAGGCCCCGGTCTCTTCGGAATCGGGGTCCTCGAGCCAGCGGTACGGATCGGCGACCCGGATGCCGTGGTACTCATCCACCTGGTCCGCGGCTCTGGTGGAGGGGTATTCATGGCGCGCCATGTCCGGAGTCTGCGGGGAACTTTCGGAGGTCATAGGGTCCGGTTCCTGTGCACAGGAGCCCATCGCAACCGCGAGCACCAGGACCGCAAGAACCCGCTTGACAGCGCATATGGCACGGCTTTCATGGCTAAGAAAATCAGTTTTCCAGTCCGGTGCGCAGATTCGATCATCGGTCGTGCTCATGGTCGTCTTGGATCTCTCGGGCCAGTCGGTGGGTGCAGCGCCGCATGATACCCGAATCAATCTCCAGGCGCGAGCGGCTGGAGGCTGCCACCACTGCCAGGAAGCGATGCTACCCTGTGCATGGAGATCGAGACGCCATGCCCAGCCGAGGATAGGCACGATGCGGGTACCGGGCAAGGGGCTGGCGGGCGAGAGCTCAGGGGGCCGGAATTGATCTGGCGATGACCTTCGGTTAGCATTGAAGAGGTAAAGAGAACGGGAGGGCGATATCCATGGATTTCCTGACCGTCCGGACACCGGAACAGGAGAAGTTCGAGATCGAGCTTGATCTTCCCCGGCTGCGCATCGGACGCTCTTCGGCCAACGATTTGATTCTGAAGGACCCGAACGTTTCGCGCCGGCACGCCGAAATCGAGCAGCGCCAGGACGGTTACTACATCCTGGATGTGGGCGGGAAGAATGGCACCTCCCTCAACGATCGGCGCATCAGCGTGCCGACCCTGCTGTGCCAGGGCGATCGTATCCGGCTTGGGGCGTCGCTGCTCGTGTTCGGGGCCAGCGCAGTGACCAACGTGGAGTTCAGCGGCGCGCCCCTGTCGAGCGACAGCGCCACCACGTCGCTTCGGGCGGACGAGGTTCGAAGTCCGATCTCCGGCATGGATGTTCCCTCGCCGGCCATGAATCTGATGATGGAGGCGAATGAGGAACTGGTCTTTCACCGCCCGCTGGATGAGCTGTTGCAGAACATCATGGACATCGCTGGCCGGGCGGCTCCCTACGAGGTTGGAGTGCTGGCCCTGCTGGAGGACGGTGAACTCGTCCCCAAGGTGGTGCGTGTTCCCGCGCAGGAGGAGGGAGGCACTGTTTCCATCAGCAGCACGATCAGCGATCACGTCATCCACAAGGAGCAGTCGGTGCTGGTGGTAGATGCTCTCTCGGATGATCGCTTTAGCAAGGGACAGAGCATTGCCGCCCAGCAGATCAAATCCGTGATGTGCGTGCCTCTGTGGAACAACCGCAACGTGATCGGGCTGATCTATGCCGATAGCCGGCGCGGGGTGGGTCTCTACAGCCAGGAAACTCTCCGCGTGCTGACCCTGCTGGCGAATATCGCGGCGATTAAGATCGAGAACGCTCGGCTCTTCACCCGCGAGATGTCGGCGCGCATAATGGAGGAGGATCTGCAGAAGGCCGCTGAGATACAGAGGCGTCTCATGCCGCGCGGGGGAGCTGCGATACCGGGTTACGCTATCCGAGGCCGGAGCGTGCCCTGCCAGGCGGTCGGCGGCGACTATTTCGACTACGTCGCTCTACCGGGTGGGCGCTTTGGGATTGCCCTGGGAGACGTGGCCGGAAAAGGACTGCCCGCGTCGCTACTCATGGCCCAGGTGCACGCCAGCGTGCGGGCGTTGTGCGATCTCGATCTTCCCCTGGAAGAGCTCGTCAGCCGCCTGAACCGGTTGCTGAGCAGGGACATGCCTGATAACCGGTATGTCACGTTCTTCTACGGGATCCTGGATCCCCGGGAGCACACACTGGCTTACGTCAATGCCGGCCACAACCCGCCGATCGTGGTCCGGGAAGCCGGTGGCGTCGAGTCTCTGGCGGGGACCGGGCCTCCGATCGGCCTTTTCGCTGACGCGAAGCACTGGGCCGAGAGGATCGACTTCGCTGCCGGAGATCTGTTCGTGGCATACAGCGATGGTGTCACGGAAGCCGAGGATACCGAGGGAGACGAGTTTGGTGAGAAACGCCTTGTCAGCATCCTCGAGAAGGCACACGCCGGTGCTATTGATGACACCGTGAAAAGAGTGGTTGATGAGGTCGAGAAGCACATTGCGGGACGTCCCCACCAGGACGATGTGACCCTCCTAGTACTCAAGCGCGACGCATAACCCTCCGCACCAGCGCGTAGGCGGGAAGCCCGGCCGCCACGAGCAAGATCCCGATCAGAGCTTCTTGCGGCTCAGCCACAGCGTGGGCTCCGACCGCCAGCAGGGCTGCGGCCAGGTAGGCCACCGGCGTGAACGGATAGCCCGGACATTTGTAAGGTGCATCGCCGGGCCGGCGCGCCCGCAGGACGAAGATGGTACACACGGCCAGCGAAGACATCAGGAGCAGCGCCAGCGTCGCCCAGGCCAGCAGCCGTGAGAAAGTGCCCGTTGCGGCCAGCAGGGCTGACCAGACGCCGCCCACCCACAGGGCGTTTGCCGGCACGCCGTGGCGGTTGATCCTGGAGAGGAAGCGGGGCGCCAGCGAGTCGGCCGCCATGGCATAGTAGACGCGGGCTCCCGCCATCAGGGTCACGTTGGCGGATCCGACAATCGCCACGGCGATGAGCACGCTCAACAGTCTCTCTGCCCCGGGTCCAAGAAGAGCCCGCGCCGCCGCGGTTCCGGCGCTCGTTGATCCAATGAGAGTTTCACGGGGCAGGATCCACAGCAGCCCCGCGTTGAAGGCGATGTAGAGAATCGTCACCAGGCCGGTTCCCACCAGCAGGGCCTTCGGCAGGCTTCGTCCCGGGCTGCGGATCTCTCCTGCCACATAGGCCGCGGCGTTCCATCCCGAATAGGTGAAGAAGATCGGCAACATGGCGGCGCCCAGCGCCAGTCCCACAGAGGAGGGCGCTTCGGCCACGGCCGGTTCGTGTCCTGCGTCCCCGCCGCCGCCGAACAGCATGCCCACCGCGAACAGCAGGAGCAGGCCACCGACCGGAATGGCTGTGAACGCGGCGGTGGCGCGCCCCGCCACTCGAGCGCCCGCGGTGTTGGCTGCAGTCAGCACCAGGATGAGGAGTGCTCCTCCTGCCGTGGTGGCGCCGTGCGGGAGTTCCTGGAGCGCAGGCACGGCCTGCTCCAGGTATCCCATGCTGGCAATCGCCATGGCCGCTGTAGAAGCCGAGAATGTGAGGATGAAGGCGGTCCATCCGGTCAGAAATCCCCACAGCGGTCCGAAGGCGGCGTTGAGGTACTGGTAGTCGCCTCCGGCTTCGGGCAACCGGGTGCCGAGTTCGGCGTAGACCGCCGCACCGGCCAGTGAGATGAAGCCTCCCAGGAGCCAGGCCAGGAGAATCCAGACCGGAGACGGAAGCTGCGCGGCGACCAGGCCGGGAGTGACGAAGATCCCTGCCCCCACCATGTTTCCCGCCACCAGCCACGCGGCATCCGCCGTCGTGAGCACTCGCCTCAGCTTCATGGGTGCATTCTAGCGCGGCCCGGGCGCCGGGCAGCGGGTGAAGCACGGGACGCGTGGTACCATCACCGTGCCTTCTTCTCTCATTCATGAGATCTCTCTCTGGCAGAGCCGCCCTGATCACCGGAGGCGGCAGCGGAATCGGGCGTGCCGCGGCGTTGATGCTGGCGGCACAGGGGGCCTCCGTGCTGGTCGTGGGACGGCGAGTGAACATGCTGCGGGACGTGGTGCGCGACATACGCGGCCGCGGTGGGGAAGCCGCGTCCCTGCGCGCCGATGTGCGGCGCGCCGCCGACTGCCGCCGGGCTGTCGCGAAAATCAAACGCCTCTACGGCCGCCTCGATGTGCTCGTCAACAACGCCGGGGTCTACGAGGGCGGCCGCGTGGACAGGATGCCTCCCGCGCGCTGGCGCAACGTGCTGGACACGAACCTGACGTCCGTCTATCTGATGAGCCGGCACGCCCTGCCGCTCATGAAGCGGGCGAGGCGCGGATCGATCATCAACGTCGCCTCGGTTCTCGGCCTGGTGGGGGACAGGGAGAGCGCCGCCTACTGTGCTTCCAAAGGGGGAGTGATTCTCATGACCCGGGCCATGGCGCTCGATCACGCGGAGGAGAAGATCCGCGTCAACGCGATCTGCCCGGGCGTGGTGGACACGGCCATGGCGCGTGGAACCGAAGCGCGTACGCCTGGGGCCGCGCGGTTCGTGCGGAGCTACGCGCGTTCGATGCATGCCGATCGGCGCCCGATCGACCCGGCCGAGGTGGCGGCCATGATCGCCTACCTGGCCTCCGACGCCTCACTCCCGGTCACCGGCGCTGCCCTCAGCATTGATGGGGGCTGGTCCGCCTCCTGACGCGTGTTCATTGAACCCCGGGCCCCGCCCTGAAGACGGATCCCCGCTGGCAGAACCTGACGGACCACCCGCGTTTCAAGGCGCTCGCGAAGCGCTACCGCTACGACCCATTAGGTACATCTTAGTGTTGAAATCAAAGGGCTTAGCCGTCATCCTTGGTTTTCGGCCGACGGCGAGTTGCCGTATTACTGCCACTCATTTTCCTTGCGGCCTCAGCCAGCATGTCGTCCGCAACGTGCATGTAGCGCTCGGTGATGAAGGTCGTGCTATGCCCCATCATCTTAGCCAAAACGGTGGGGTGGACATCAGAGCGCAGTGCCCACGTTGCGAAGGTGTGCCGGAAGGTGCGGAAACTTACCCCCTGCAGCCCTGCCGCCTTAAACGCCTTAGCGAGCGCCCAATCGAGGGCCTTCTCCTCAATCGGCTGGCTGCTGTCGTTCAGGAAGACCACTCGGCTTGTATGGCGGACCTTCTGTGCCTGGTTAAGCGCGTCAATAGCAGGGGAAGAGAGAATCTGGCGTACAGGCTTCCCAGTCTTGCCACGTAGAAACTTGAGGGTTCCGGCCACGATGAGTTTCCCGGTGCGCTGTAAATCCAAGTCACTCCACCGAATCCGAAAGACCATTCCTTTGTCCATGCCTGTGTTGCAGGCCCATGCGACCACGATCGAGAGCCAATTAGGGCCGAGGGACACCAACCGCTCATATTCTTCTGTTGTAAGTCCTCGGCTCTCTCCGGCTGGCTCTGGTGGACGCTTCACACTTATCGGGTCAGCGGGGTTCTCGCTTACAAGCCCTCTTTTCATCGCCCACCTGAAAAGCGTCCCCAGCGAGATGAGGTCCTTTCGAACGCTTGAAGGGCCAACCCTCTCCAAGCGCTCATTTCGGAATCGCTCAACTTGGATTGCACCAATGTCTGAAACCAGGGTCTCGCTGCCGAAGTATGCGAGCCATATTTTCGCCTCTTTCGCATAGTAGCGGCTGCGGCCTCTGGACCTATAGGAAGCCAGAAACTGCTCCACGAGATTGCCAAACGTGAGGCCTCTCTTCTCGCCTCCCCGAAGCTCTTGGCGCAAGGCAACGGGGTTATGCTTCCCCTCGTTGATCTCGCTCTCAATGCGCAGCCGTAGCCGCTCGGCAGCCCGCTTGCTGCTGCCCGCCTTGTAGC
>JAPUKU010000253.1 GCA_027295505.1 Acidobacteriota bacterium | reverse complement strand
TATCTTCCCACCGACGAGGAGTGGAACTCGCCCAACATCTACGAGGATAACCCTGTGGGCAAACCGGGTGTAAAGGGAGAGTTCCACAAGACCGGCGAGCAGCTTCCGGTGCACAACACGTGGTTCTTCTACCTGGCCCGCATCTGTAATCACTGTAGCTACCCGGCCTGCCTGGCCGCCTGTCCCCGCAAGGCCCTCTACAAGCGGCCCGAGGACGGAATCGTCCTGCTCGACCAGGAGCAGTGCCGTGGCTACCGGAAGTGCGTCGAGGCGTGCCCCTACAAGAAGACGATGTACCGCGGGAACACCCGCACGAGCGAGAAGTGCATCGGCTGTTACCCCCGGGTGGAGGGAACGGACCCCGAAAGCGATGGCGATCCGATGGAGACGCGCTGTATGGCGGCCTGCATCGGCCAGATCCGCATGCAGGGCCTGGTCTCCGTCGGTGCCGACGGCACCTGGACCAAAGATCGCTTCCACCCCCTCTACTACCTGGTGCACGTCGCCAAGGTGGCCCTGCCCCTCTACCCGCAGTTCGGCACCCAGCCCAACGGCTACTACATCCCGCCGCGCTGGGTACCGCGTCCCTACCTGCGGCAGATGTTCGGCCCGGGAGTGGACGACGCCATCGAGCGCTACGTGAACCCGGACCGGGAGCTGCTGGCAGTGCTGCAGCTCTTCCGCCGCTCGAACCGGATCATCTATCGCTACGAGCTGCAAGAGGGACCCAAGGTCTACGAGGGGATGCTGCATGGGAAGGAAGTGACGCTGTACAACGACACGGTGATCGCTTATGGAAGAGAGGACCAGGAGCTTTTCCGCACCACCGTCGAGGAGCCACTCTATGAACGGCCTGCAAAACACGCCAACTCCATCTGAGCCCGGTTCGGGAGCCGGGGGAAACGTCGCCACGAGCTGGGAGGTGGATGCCTGCCTGGCACGCGGCGTGCTGTACGGCGCTCTTGCGCTGGGGCTCCGACCTCCAACCGGAGAATCCCGGAAACGCCTGCTGTCCGCGCGGGCCGGAAGCGTGCTCCGCCGGGCGGCTACTCTCGTGGACCCGGATCCCGGTGGCAGGGATCTCACGGCGGCGGCGGAACGTCTCGCGGGCTTGCAGGCCGAGGACCTCGAGGCGCTCCAGATTTTGTACCAGCGCGTCTTCGGCCACACTGCCCGGGGCCTGGTGTGCCCGTTCGAGACGGAGTACGGCGTGCAGGGACTGTTCCGCCAGCCTCAGGAGCTCGCGGATATCTCGGGGTACTACCTCGCCTTCGGGCTCCGGCCGAGGAGTGGCGCCGGAGAGCGCGGGGATCATGCGGCGTGCGAGTGCGAGTTCATGGATTTCCTCAACCGGAAGGAAGCGTACGCGCTCGAGCAGGGCGACGGTCCGATGTCCGAGACAACTCGCAAGGCCTACCGTGGCTTCGTCCGGGATCATCTCGGCCGGTTCGGACGGGTCTTTGCCGGCAGGCTGATGCGGGCGGACAGCAACGGTCTTTTCGGGGCACTGGGCGCGCTATTGCATGCGCTTCTCGGTCTCGAGGCCGCCCGTCTCGAGCTCCCGGTGGGACGTGAGATGCTCGAGCTCCGGTCGACCGCACCCGATCGGGTCCCCATGGCTTGCGGGGGTGGCGAGGATGCCGGTGACACGTCGGAGGAGAATGGATGCGAGGGATGCCCGACTATCCCCTGAGGGTCGATCACCGTCTGGTGGAGGAGACGGTCGTGGCTCGCGTGAGGCAGCTGACGCCGAAGAGGCAGCGCCCGTTCCACCGAGAGAGGGAGCAAATCTACGAGACCCCTGACCTGGAGGAGCGGGAGACCTCGTTCCGTGCGCTGCATGGAAGATGGTTCGAGCGGCTCGGGCTGGCGGCGCCCCTCCACCAGGCACTCCGGGAGCGGCCCTCGGTCCTCTCGGGAACGGAGCAGTGCCGGGTCTTCCTGGCGGTGTCGCGCAAGGAGGAGCACGCCGACCTGCTGGTTCCGGCGGCAGGCATCTCGGGCGACCGCTCGCCCTCGTTGGTGCTCCGGGTTCGCACCCAGGCATTCCTCGAGCCCGAAGCGCTCCTGGCGTTTACGCGCCGTGAGCTCCTGCACGTCGCCGACATGTTGGATCCGGAGTTCGGCTACCAGCGCCAGCTCCCCGACTCGAGCCAGGGCCCCTCGTTCCAGAACCTCCTCCTGGATCGCTACCGGACGCTGTGGGATACGACCATCGACGGACGGCTGCACCAGGAGGGCCGTGGGAGAGAAAAGGCGCGGGATGCGCGGCGCCGGGAGTTTGCCCGGACCTTCCGCATGCTCGGTGATGAAATGGACGCGGAGTTCCGCCGGTGGTTCGAGTGCCGTCGGCCACGGCACGCAGAGATGCTGGCCTTCGCGCAAAATCCCCGCTCGGCGCGCGCCGGTGAGGGATGGTGCGGCTTCTGTCCCGTCTGCCGCATGCCCTGTGCCGTTCCTGGCGTCGCCCGCTTGTCCCCGGGCGCATTGCGGGAAATGCGTGCCGACGACCCCAGCTGGCGCGAAGAGCAGGGGATCTGCCTCCAGTGCACCGACCTCTTAGAGACCAGACAGACGGTCTCCGCTCGCTGAGTTGGTGCGGGCCTCTCGCGCGCCCAGCAGCACCCGACCGACCGAAACGCTATCCTCACAGTTGCGCGTAATGGCCCACCTGCTGTGTGACATGGCGCTCCCTGGTGAGATGCGTTTCAGTCTGGGCGAACAAGAAAGTTCTATTCACTGCTTGAGCTTAGCCTGAGCGTGCCGCTGCTGGTACGCGCCTTGCTTCAACCAAGTCATTCGAGAGCTGCCTCACCGGCCGAGTGGATCGCTTAGCAGATTATCGAGGCGTTCCCTGCACCAATCACCCAACGGAGGCGTGGATGTCTGTTCTGCGCGCAATCTTCCTCATTCTGCGTGGCTTGTTGCCGGTCCTCCGGTGCTCCGGCGGATGAGGTTTTGATAGACCACAGGTGTGATGAGGACGACGGTGGGGCAGAACGTGTGCCATTCTGGCGTCCTTGATCTGGAGTTCCCCCCTCAGCAACACAATCTCGTGCTCCAGCCGGTGGATCTGGGACCGGAACCGGGCCTGAGCCGAGACGCAAGCAAGAGCACGGAGGCTCAATGACGAACAATCGATTGTTGCTCTGTTCCGTCTTCGGTCCGTATGGCGTGGACGACCCCTACGCCTCGGCAGGCGGCATGCAGATGGAACTGCTGAACAACCAGGTCACCAGGGAGCAAGGTGTCCACTCCCCGAGAGTCGTCGGCACGTTCAGCTACGGACTCTATCTGATAGCCGAGAACATCTCGGTTCCAACCGTCGTCCTGGACTTCCCCCGATGGGATGACTTCGTGAAGGAACTGAGACAGGGCTACTCCCATGTCGGCATCGCGTTCATCATTCCAAATCTTCATAAAGTGCAACGGATGACGACGTATCTGCGAGAATACTACCCGGGTGTGAAGATCATTCTCGGGGGGGCCGGCTGCGTCATTCCGGACGTTGACAAGCTCGTCTCCTACGATGCTATCTGCCACGGGGAGGGGATCCGGTGGATGCGGAGCTACTTCCGTGAGGACTCCTCACGCGGCATCCGGCATCCTGCCGTCACGGGCCGGGTTGCCTGGTACTACTACGGTAATCGCGTCGAAACGATTTCCTCGCAGATTTTCCCGGGCGTTGGTTGCAAGAACGCCTGTAGCTTTTGTCACACGGCGCACTTTTTCGACAGGCGGTACACCCCCTTTATACCGGACGGCAGATCGATGTTCGAGCTCTGCCGGGGGGAAGAGAAGAAATACGGCGTCTCCGCATTCAGCGTGATTGATGAAAACTTTCTGAAGACGCCTCAACGCGCCGTCGAATTGTTGCGAGAGATGGAGAAGGAAGGAAAGGCGTACTCATTCTCCATCTTTTCGTCCGCCGAGACCATCGATCGAGTCGGCATCGATTTCCTCGTGAGGCTTGGCGTGAACTTCGTCTGGATCGGGCTTGAGACGAAGAAGAGTCTGTATGGGAAGCTGAAGAACATCGACCTGACAAAGATGGTTCATGACCTTAGAGCCAACGGCATCCGGGTTCTGGGCTCGGCGATCCTCTTTCTGGAGCATCACGACGAGGAGTCGATGCAGGAGGATATCGATTGGGCGATCGCGATGAAGACGGACCTCCTACAATTCATGCTCCTCTGCGTGATCCCGGGGACCGCCCTCTATGAACAGTACCTAAAGGCGAAGAAACTCATTGAGGGTTATCCGCCGAAGCGCATGACTGGCCAGGGCGACATCTGGTTCCGGCATCCCAACTTTGGCGCCCCGGATACGGCCGCTACCATTCGTGATGCTTTCCGGAAGAGCTATCGGGTCAACGGCCCCAGCACACTCAGGATTATCGAGACAGTTCTCCGCGGGTATGTGAAAGCCAAACGTGATCTCGAGGAGCGGGCCGAGCGCGGGCTCGTGTGGGATCCGGAGCAGCTTCGGTATGTGGAGAGCAGGGCTCCGGCGCAGGTTCGGCGGGATATTTTCATGGAAAAGCGTGTCGAATCGATGAAGGACATGGTGCTCGATTACCGCAGGATCCTCCCAACGATAAGAGTCTTTGCGCCCAACCGGGCGGCGAGAGGAAAGTGCCACGAAGTCGCCAAGCTCTACAATCGGACGTTCGGCCGACCGTCTGTGGCGAAGCGGATCGAGTCGAGCGTGATACTTGCGGTTGCTGCGGTTGAGGCCGCACGAATCGCCCTCCGCAGGCTGACCGGTCGCGGAGACATCATCCGTGCGACGCCCATGCGCCGCACGGAGTTCAACATGAACGATGCAGAGGCTTCGCCGTGCCCGGTGACAACCGTGATCGAAAAGACGTCAGCGGAGCTTGCGTCTCCAAGCGCGGTGCCCGAACCGAGCAACTGATACGCGATCTCGACCAAGCTTTCCTGGTTTTTGTAGCCGGCTCCGGTGTCAGAAGCCGAAGGGGGCTTATGCTTGTCATTCAGGCTCGGTCTCTTAGGTCGGTAACCGCATCACGAGAGTTACTGCCCAGGAGAGCCACATATTCTTCTAGCATCGCGCTAAAAATATTAGGACCCTTATTGAGTAGGGCGGTCATGACCTGCACTGCATCAGCGCCTGCACGCCTAAAATCGATAATATCTTGACCTGACTGTATACCACCGACACCGACAATACGGATGCGCTCTGGCAATAGGGCTCGAAGCTGCTTGATTTGTCCGAGAGCAATCGGTTTGAGAGCTTGTCCAGCTAACCCTGACAAACCATCTGCAGGAGATATGGTTGGCTTTCCCTTTGGATCAAAACTCAAGGCGTTGGGGAAGGTGTTGATGCTGACCACTACCTTCACGAGTTGAGATTCGCCAAGTACTTGAGCTACTGACTGTAGTTGAAATGGATCAGAGAATGGGGAAATCTTAATTGCCACCCGGGCTTCTGTCCCAACTGTAGACTCGACCCAAGCCAGGATTCTTGAGACCATTTCTGGATCAAAGCAAGCAATACGCTCTTGCTGACCATCCTGCCAGACATTAGGGCAGCCTAGATTAAGCTCAATCATGTCTACCCCGCCATCAAAACCAACGTTTGCCAGATGAGCGTACTCGTCTGGAGAGAAACCAGCCGCACTCATGATCAAAACCTTGCCGGCCTCATGAGCCAGCTGAACCATCTCTGGCAAATCTGCCCGGATCTTGATTGATCCAGGATTTGGCAACCGCAAGGAGTTAAGGGAGAATCCATTCCCTGGGTAATAGACATCGCCTTCATTACCGCTGCGGTCTGGAACAGTAATAGAGCCCAGTACAATGGCTGCTGCAGCTGAGCGGGCCATTTCGCGCACGCCCTCCTTACCTTCTAGCTGCTTACAACTACCAGCGCCATTCATCACCGGGTGCTCGAGATGAAGACCCGCGAGTTCGACTGATATATCCATGACACTTCTCTCCCTCGACCACCACCCCCACGTGGTCCCCAAACGTGTCGGGTTGGGTAATGCACCGGGATCCTATGGGTGCCGTCCCCCCGCTCGAAGTGGGCTCGTTGAGGGCGAAGAAACCGGGGCCGGGGTTTTCCGCTACATCATCAGAATGCGATGACAAGGGCTACCCGGTAGCGTTCTTCGAAGGGTGGCAGATCTGGGGCATCGGATGATGAGCGGGTCGCTCCAAGGGCGATCTTCACATTCGCCTGAGGGAGAAAGATCACTTCCATAGTGTACCGTGTGAATCGATCTGCCACCATCGGAATTTCATCATCCAGATCAACCGTCTCGAAGCGAAGGGCAGGCACAAACCAGGGAAACGGGAACCATTGGAACTCTACCGTATAGATTCGTGTATCCAGCCTGTTAAGGGCTGGGCGGTCGAGCCGGTCCTTACCGATGGCGGCGGCAGCGAGAACTGTGAATAGTCCTCGTTCGTGCTCCCAGCGGAAGCGGCCTCCCCACCGACGGAAGGAGTTCCCGTCCTCCAAGAAACTGTCGGGATCCGCAGCATCAAGGAGGAAGCCGGTAGTTCCACGGTAGTAGTACGCCCCAAAGGTGAACGATCCCCGTAGCCAGACCTCATAGTCGAGGTTGGCGTAGACATCCTTCTGATCGTTAAAGTCGAACCTGCCTCTCTCTTCGTACGCCTCCTCGAGGTTCTCGATTAGTTCTGCGGTCGATTCGGTTTCTTCAAGCACCTCGAAAACTCCGCCCGGTTCACCATTCACGACGCCCACGGCCCACCCGAACTCTCCCTTTCCGACGAACCCGGGGATACGACCGAAGCCTTCGATCCCTTTCTGCGAGGGGCTGAAGCCGAAAAAGTTGTGAGCAGCCACTACGGGGAAGGTGTTGGCCAGGTAGGAGGTTGTGCGGATCAGCCTGCGGTGATTCGAGATGGGCACAGCCCGAGGTTCGAAAAGCCCCGTGCGGAGGTTGAGTGCAAGGGAATGGTTCCACTGGACGAAGAGTCGCCCGATTTCACCAGGCTCGCCATCTTCGAACAAGTCTATATCGCCGAAGAAAGACCACTTTTTCCCAACCGTCCCACCAAGGATCAGGCCGATTTCTTCAATGCCATCAAACTCGGTCTTGGCCCCTTTGTCACGGTCCGGGAATGTGTTCAGATTGGCTTTCACGAGGAAGGATGCCACGGAGGAGCCAGGGATGTCCGAGGAGTAAATCGTCCGTGGCCAGAGCCGATCCGCCGTCGGGTCTCCCAGGGGGACCTGAGGATCGCGCACGAAGCGCTTCTCCAATCCGGGCATCCTGTAGCCCTTCGCAAGGAAAAGGCGACCAAAAGCGTTGAGCTGGGGATAGACGTTGTGGCATGTGGCACAGGAAGTGCGGTACTTCCTGGCGTAGCTTGGCACCGCGGACACCTCGCCCACACTCGGCACGAGGACAAGAAGGAAGACAGTGCACAGAAAGGCGGGAAGTCGGTTCCGTGTCATCTTCATTCCCCCTATTCGCTCATCTGCGATGCGAGGTAGTTGGCGAGATCCCAGAGCTGCTGCGGAGTCAGGATGTCTCCGTACGAAGGCATTGGAGTGCCGCCCACGCCTGTTGCGATTGATCGGTACAGCTCCCGCACGGAGTGGCCGCCTCGGAGCAGCTTCGGTTGGTTCAGGTCCGCCACGCGGATCGGGTAGCCCCAGTCATCGACCATATCCCCGGCCGAGGGACCGTCCCCGCGGCCCCAGAGCCCATGGCAGCTCCCGCACCCTGCTTCGAGGTAGAGGTCCCGACCCCGGGCAATGCTCCCGGCTGTAGGAAGGGGCTCATCCTCGGGAATGGGGAACGGCTCGGGAGATGGAGCGTCCGCGTCCGTATAGAAAGACTTCACGTAGTAGACGAGCGACCAGAGCTGCTGCTCTCTGAGGTTGGAAAACGAGGGCATCATGGTGCCCGGCATCCCTCGG